>NZ_JBQHWC010000013.1:0-104340 GCF_052064155.1 Blautia sp. HCP3S3_C12
GGTTCCGATGGGCCTGCCATCATCATTCACACAGCATGGCTATACTTGTTTGGCTTCATGCCACAAGTCCTCGCCTTCGTGGCGCACAATCGTCAGCATAACGTATAAAGTTCACTTTTGGAAAATATGCTTTTCCATCCCTTTTAGTTTTGTGGTATTTCTTTCTAATCTGGACTTCCAGACCATCCAACACCATATTGCAGATAGTTGGTGAGATAGCCGAACCCTGTGGGCTGCCGAGGTCTGTTGGAAATAATCTTCCGGTCTCGACATACCCGCTTTTTAACCATTTTCGCAGAATATCTCTGTCCATTGGGATATGGTTCAGTATCCATTCGTGACTGATGTTATCAAAACAGCCCTTAATGTCTCCTTCCAGCACCCATTTAGGGGATTTTGCTTTATTCAGACA
Organism: Blautia sp. HCP3S3_C12; assembly: GCF_052064155.1. Classification (NCBI taxonomy): domain Bacteria; kingdom Bacillati; phylum Bacillota; class Clostridia; order Lachnospirales; family Lachnospiraceae; genus Blautia; species Blautia sp. HCP3S3_C12. The sequence goes on from NZ_JBQHWC010000013.1 coordinate 413, forward strand.
GGTAAAGCACTGTTCGATTGCATCCTGTACACATCTCTTTGCTCTAAATCCATAGGAGTTAGGGTCAGCAGTGATTTCCGCAATCGGTTCCAGTGCAAATTTGTACAATGTCTGCATCGCTCTATCCTTCATACATGGGATACTGAGCGGCCTCATTTTTCCGTTCTTTTTCGGGATATATACCCTCTTTAACGGTAATGGTTTATAGCCTCTGCGTTTTAAGCTGAGAATTGCTTCATATTTCAGTTTGGGAGTAGACCATAAGATTTTGTCTACACCTGCTGTCTTTTTGCCTTTATTACTCGTTACTCTTTTTACAGCTAAAGCACGTCCGTAGAAAGAGTGTGTAAGCAGCCATTGCAAAGACTTTACTTTGCCGGTTCTGCCCTGTTGATGAGCCTTTACGATACGCATTTGCAGTTTTTTAACGTATGCATTCGCTTTGTTCCAGTCGATGCTGTCCCATGCCTTAGCAATGTCAGAAGTCGCACACATTTTCATGTTCATTTGCCTTACTCCTTTCAAAAATTCTATAAACTCTCTCGTAATTAAGCACCATGCGGAATTCTGCTCCCCTTTCGGGTGGGGCAAATTTTGAACCCCTATCCGTCCTCATTACAAGGTCGGCATTCGCTTCCTCCGCAATCCTTTACCCGCATTCCCAACGGCTTCCCTTACGGTCCACTTGCCTTTGCAGGCGAGAATACGGGCTTGACACGTTCCACTTAATCAACAATCATTGATAGTTTAGGTTCCACCTCTACTCCGGCAGTCTTATGTCCGTGTATTCCTATCGTGGAGAGGAATATCCAACTGCACACCTTTTGGTTCAAGCCTGTCAGCTACTTTGGCTTGTTCAGCCTTAACGAAGCTTACGGTGATTCAGTTAATTAACCATGCTATCAGAAAGCCTGCACCCTAACCGCCTTGTAGCTGGCAGTTTTGCTTCTCCCTCACGGGATTTGCTCCAAATAGGGTTCCATTTTATATCCGCTTCCGAACAATGCCATTACTGGCAAAGCCGGGGATATTGGCTTCATCCAACGGAATGGATGGTTTGGTCGGAATTACCGCCAAACAGTTAAATTAAGCGACTTCGTGTCGCACCCAGGAGTATGCATCAAATGTCCCTTCGGTGATATACCGGAAAATATGTACTTTCTTATTCCGGTTACCCTGCCGGATGATACGCCCCTCCCTTTGTTCAATGTCAGAAGGACGCCATGGTACATCCAGATGATGCTCTGCGATCAGAAGATCCTGCACGTTGGTACCGGCTCCCATTTTTGCGGTGGAACCAAGCAAAAAGCGAACCTGCCCGCTTCTTACTTTTGCAAACAGCTCCGCTTTCCTTGTTTCCGTATTGGCATCATGGATAAATGCGATTTGTTCCGGAGGCACTCCCTGTGCCATCAGCTTATCCCGGATGTCATGATAAATATTAAAAGTGCCGTCATTCTTCGGGGTAGACAGGTCACAAAAAATAAGCTGGGTGGATTTTTCTGCCGTTGTCTCCTTCCATATGCCCAGAGCTTTTTCCACACAGGCATTGGATTTCGAGTCCCCATCATCCGGAAGCATGGGGTTGATCAGGCGCTGGTCTAAGGCCAGTTTCCTGCCGTCATTGGTGATCTTGAGCATATTGTCCTGTGAAGGATCCACCAGTCTGTTTCTGACCGCCTCTGCCCTCTCTGAAAGGTCTTTTACCATGTCCTGCTGGTATCCGCTTGGTTTCAGCACCACATCCTCATAAACGGCTTCCGGGACAGGCAGTTTCAGCATATCCGGGGTCTGGATGTCGGCACTCTCCTTGAAAATGGAGATCAGCTCCGGAAGATTAAAAAACTTTGCAAATCTCGTCTTCGCACGGTAGCCTGTGCCTTCAGGTGCCAGCTCGATTGCTGTAGTGGTCTCTCCAAAAGAAGACGCCCAACTGTCAAAATGACCCAGTCCAAGGCGCTGCAGAGTACCATACTGCAGGTAACGCATATTGGTGTAAAGCTCCGTCATACTGTTGCTGATGGGGGTCCCGGTTGCAAACGTAATGCCTTTTCCACCAGTTATTTCATCCAGGTACTGGCATTTAGCAAACATATCCGAAGACTTCTGGGCTTCCGTCTGTGCGATGCCCGCCACATTCCGCATTTTTGTATAGAGAAACAGGTTCTTATAATTGTGGCTCTCATCCACAAACAGCCTGTCCACACCCAACTGCTCAAACGTAACTACATCGTCTTTCCGGCTCCGGTCATTGAGCCGTTCCAGCCGGGCAGCCAGTGATTTCTTTGTTTTTTCCATCTGTTTGATGGTATAGCGTTCCCCATTTTCTGCCTTCGCAGTTTCGATTGCCATTTCAATCTCATCAATCTGCCGCTCGATCATAGCTTCCTGCCGTTCAGTGGACAATGGAATCTTTTCAAACTGGCTGTGCCCGATAATGACCGCATCATAGTCACCGGTGGCTATCCTGGAACAGAATTTCTGCCTGTTCGCCGGTTCAAAATCTTTTTTGGTTGCAGCAAGGATATTTGCACCCGGATACAGGGTCAAAAACTCTGACGCCCACTGGCCTGTCAGGTGGTTGGGAACGACAAACAACGATTTCTGGGCAAGCCCCAGTCTTTTGCTTTCCATCGCCGCAGCTGCCATCTCATAAGTCTTCCCTGCCCCTACGCAATGGGCAAGAAGTGTGTTATCCCCGTATAGCTGATGGGCAACCGCATTTTTCTGGTGGGGACGCAGCACAATATCCGGTGACATGCCCGGAAATGTTAAATGGGAACCATCATATTCCCGTGGACGGTTGGAATTGAAAAGTTCATTATATTTGGCACAAAGCACTTCCCGGCGCCCGGCATCCTGAAATACCCAGTCCTTAAATGCTTCCCGGATTGCTTCCTGCTTCTGGCTGGCAAGGGTAGTTTCCTTTTTATTCAGGACCCGCTTTTCCTTTCCATCTTCCTCTATGGTGTCATATACACGGCTGTCACGCAGGTTCAGTGAGTCTTCCAGTATCTTATAGGCATTTGCCCGCTGGGTTCCATAAGTGGCATCTATCAGGGGATTTCCAAAATCGGCACTCTTGCCTTTGATATTCCACTGCCCGGTCACATTAGAATACTGTACCCCGATCATTCCCTGTTCCAGTTTTGCCTCCGGTGTTCCAAAAATCTCCCGCATAAAATCATTGATATAGTTCGGGTCTACCCAGGTGGCACCGAGCCTTACCTCAATTTCCGAAGCATCCAAAAGCTTCGGCTGCACCCGTTCCAGTGCGCTGACATTTATGGCAAATTCCGGGTGCTTTTCTGCACATAATCTGGCCACAGACAGCTTTTCCCTCACATTCCCGGATAAATATTCATCGGCAGTCTCCCATCCCGCATAATCGTCATTTAGGTCACTTAACGGGTTTTTAAAAATAACTCCGCTTAATTCATTTACAATCCGCTCATGGTTCTCAGGACCTCCAAGAAGTCCCTCCATGTACTGGAGATCTACACGGGCTTTTTCACTCATGGACACTGCCAGTGCTTCGGAAGGGGTATCTACGGAGGTAGCCACTTCCTGCCGTTTGATGGTACGTTTACTAAACATATCTGCTTTCCGGTTCAATGTCCCATCCTCATTCAGTACCTCCAGAGAACAGAGAAGATAATAGCTTGCATCCTGGTTAAATGCCCTTTTATTTGTTCTGGAATTGATCAGCCCGAATTTCTTTGTAAAATCATCATATAAGCTGGATAATTCCGCCTGTTTTTCCCTGATTGCCGCATCCCCGTATTCTTCCAGCTGATATGCGATCAGCTCATGGGTTGCTTCCCTCAGTGCAACCATGCCTTTGATCCTCTCCAGCATGGTATCCGCCATTTCTACCGGCTTCATCACGGAATTTTCCCGGTAATACACATCCCCATCCACCACGGCATAGCTGTAATTTTTTACAGACGGGTCTGCCGGGATTGCTTCCCTTTCCAGATCATCCTCCTGCTCATCCAGTCCTGCAGGCTCAATTTCCCCCACAACATGGCTGACTGCTTCCCGTAACTGTTCTTCAAAAGGCTTCCCCTCCACCGGCAGGCATGTGGATTCCATCCCATAAGGTCCGGATACCAGTTCCATCTTTCCCACTACCATCTCCGGATGGGCGATAAAATACTGGTTCATGGCAATCCCATCCCCATTTTCACCAAGATGTACCCAGTCCGGTTCCAGATCCATCATCCTGTCCCGTTTCTTAAAGAACAGAATATCCGAAGTGACCTCGGTCCCTGCATTTTCCTTGAATGCCGTGTTCGGAAGACGGACTGCCCCAAGAAGCTCCGCCCTTTGCGCCAGATATTTCCGCACAGCCGGGCTTTTTTTATCCATTGTCCCTTTGGACGTCACAACCGCAACAATCCCTCCCGGGCGTACTTTATCCAGTGATTTCGCCAGAAAATAGTCATGGATCAGGAAATTATACCTGTCATACGACTTATCTGCCACCTTATACTGGCCAAACGGAACATTTCCCACCACTACATCAAAAAAATCATTGGGATGGTCGGTTTTCTCAAATCCTCTGATCTGGATATTTGCTTTTGGGTAAAGCTGTTTTGCAATCCTTCCTGTCAGGCTGTCAAGCTCCACCCCATACAGGCGGCTTTCCTGCATCGCTTCCGGCAGCATTCCAAAAAAGTGTCCCGTTCCCATAGAAGGCTCCAGAATATTTCCTTTTTCAAACCCCATCCTGCCAAGTGCTTCATAAATGGAACGGATGATTACCGGGGAAGTATAATGGGCATTCAGGGTGGACTCTCTGGCGGAAACATATTCTTCCGGGCTTAAAAGACTTTTAAGCTGCACATATTCTCTGCTCCATGCACGATTTGTTTCATCAAATGCTTCGGCAAGTCCGCCCCAGCCCACATACTGTGACAGGATAGTTTGTTCCTCCGGGGATGCAATGCGGTGTTCCTGTTCTATACGCTGAAGTGTCTGGATTGCCGCCACATTCCGCTCAAACTTCTGCTTTGCCGTGCCTGCCCCTAGTGCATCATCCGTGATCCGGAAATTCATCGCACCAGCGGAATCTATTTTCTCTTTCTCCCCCTGTGGCTCTGGTTCCGGTGTCAGATCCGGCTGCAGGAAATCTGGTTCGTCTGATTTCGTATCCTGATTTTCCGCTTCCGTCTGCTCCGGTTCTGTTTCCAATCCAGATCTTATCGGCTCAGCCTCTTCTGGTTTTCCCTGTCCCTCCGGGTTTTCCGGTTCTTCTGCTTTATCCTGCTCTTTCCCCGGTTCTGGTTTTTCCCATTGCTGCGATATGTTCTGCAGAATCTCCCTGCCCGCCTGATGGACTAACTCATCATAAGGGATCACCTGCAGTTCCTCCGCATGGCTGGCGATATAATCCCTTGCAGCCGTCTCATTGATAAAGAATTTTGACTTTTCCGGATAGGCTTCCAGACGGCCATCTTCCCCAATCGTTACAAGGCGGTACCGGACTCCTTCCCTGCCATCCTGATAATGGTAAGTAAAGAATCCAATACTGTAGTCGGTAACGTCTTCTGTACTTTCCAGTGCCACCACTACACGGTTGTCTGTCTGTTCCTGCTCCGGCTCCTGAAGAACGGCGATTTCCCCGGAATGTTCCTTCTCGGTATCCGCAATCAGCTTGTTTCTTGCTTCTACAAGTTTTTGCTGTTCTTTCTCTGCCTTCCACTTTATATAGGCGGCTTCCGTCTCAGGTGTCAGAAAACGGTTCGTTTCTATCAAGGTTCGGATACGCTCTGCCACTTTCGGCCATGTCAAAAGTACCTTTGCAGATGGTTCAATAATGCTTCCTTTGCTGAGACGAAGCCCTTTTGCATCATGGTCCTCATAGCTGTGCCATGACCCTGGAAGGGCAGATGTACTTCCTCCTGTCCCATATTCATTTTTCAGGAAATCTGCCTGCTCTTTTTTATCATGGTTACTCTGGAAAAATTCATAGATACGGAATAAGCCATGCTCAAAACCGCTTCCCCTGCTCAACCGGTAATCTATTTCATCCTGGGTAATGAATGTCTCCACCGGGACTTCCAGATTTTCCGCAGGCGGAAACTTCATTGGTCTGCGTTTCAGTTCTTCCACAGACTCCCGGATATCCTCCGGCCGATAGACCAAATGGAAACGAGCTTTCACGTCCCCACGCTGCAATGCCCCTATGGCCTGATCCATATGGCCTAATACCTGGTCAATTCCTTCCTGCGAAGAAAAATACTCTGCCAGCTTTTCCTCCGCATCCGGATGGATATGTGGTATCTCCAACTCCTTCGGAACAGAACCGTATTCATCCTGAAAAAAGTTATAAACCTTTGAGGCCAGTTCCATTTTTTCCAGCGTCGGTACATGCCACATTTCTGCTTCATCCATATATTTTCCATCAAGGATCAGATTGTACGTGCGCTCTTCCACTTCCATCCAGGACAGCGTGCGCATTGGCTGAAATCTGGCTGCATCTGCCCTTGCAAATTTCATTCCATCCTCGTCGTACCAGACAGACAGAGGCTCTCCCTCAAAGGAAAAACCCTTTCCTCCCCTGCCATATTCCCGTTTCAAAAACTCGGCCATTTTCGCAGAATCCAGCCCTTTCTGGTATTTTGCAAAAATACGTGGCCTGCTGTCTCTCTGTCCGCCGCCGGTAAGCAGCACGTAATCCACCATCTCATCCGTGATCGGTTTACCCATGGAAAAAGGAACCATATCATTTGCATGGTTAATAGCGATGTTCCCGACCTGCTCTTCTGCACTTGGGAAAAGAGAAAGCTGCTCATATACAGAAGCTCCACCTGCATCATTGATTGGAGTTTCTTCTCCGGGCATGAAAAAATCAGGCAGTTCTTCACTGTCCGATTCTTTCATTTCCTGATCAGGTTGTGCTGATATTTCTTCCGCTTCCTCTAATTGTAGATCAGTTCTGTCAGTACGATCTCCTCCGCTGAATGACGGATGCTGTTCATGAGCTGAATCCATTTCATCTGGTCTTTGGATTTCAGTTCCTCTGTCACTCCCTCGTCCGCTGCCATCTGCTCCGTGATTTCCTCCATCCTCTGCTCTGCCGCTTTCTGAATCTCCAACAGATGGCTCATCAGCCTGCCGGTCAGAAGAAGTCCCGAGTAAAGCCCCTTCTTGTGTTCCTGCAGATATGTCTTCCGCATCATCCCGTATTTGGTCAGCACTTCCGCTGGCTGCTCGTCCATTTTGATATTCGGGATGTAATAATCGCCGTTCCTCTGATATGTCAGTTCCATAATCCTGGCTCCTTTCTTCATTCCTGCTATTTTCCGGATTTTCATTTGCATCCTCAACAGTGTTCTGCTTTTCGCTTTCACGCTTTAAAGCATTATAGTCTAAGTTATTACGATTTGCAACTCTTTTTTTAGATATTTCCCGGTCATAAGCACGGATTGCTTTTCCGATCTCCATCAGGACCGGTTTACAAAGTTCTGTAGTGTTACTTCCAAGCTGTGACAAAGCCGGAACCGCATTAAATTCATGGATATAGTCGAAGTTTAACAGTTCTTCGTAATCCTCCATATCCATTCCGCAACGGGCCAGCAATGTATAAGAGATACTGGACTGCATGGTTTCCCTAAGATGCACTTTTCCGGAATATTCATCTAACCCTTCCAGATAGCTTCCCTCTGTCAGATATTGTAAGTCCTCCCATACCTCCTCATAGCAGTCCAGCGTGATACGCTGTGCAATCTCCAGCAGACGTTCCTCAAAGCTTTTATCCTGCCGGGTGCCTCCATAGATATGTTCCAGATGATCTATTACCGTCTCCTGATGCTCCGGTTCCATCTTCCATAAATAAGGAGTACGCCCGATCCGCCGTGCCTTATGTATATCCGATATATCAAACACATATTTCAGTCTTGGTCTTGGAGCATCTTCATCTATCAGGGCAATTCCTTTTGCTCCTTTGTTGACCCAGCAATTAAACCGGCGACTGTTCCAGATGTCAATACTGGCACATGCCGTGGCATCCGGACGCTGTGCATAGATCAAAAGCTGTTCCTGAAACGGATATTTGTAAATTCGTGCTGCTGTATCCAGATACCGTTTCCATGTCTCCCCGTTTTTTACAACTTCTTTCGCTGTCTCTTCTGCCAGTTTTGAAATTAACTCATATTTATTTGCCAAAGAAATCCCTCCCTGTCTTTCTTATGTTGTACTTTGTCAGATAATCTGCTAAAATAAAATCATTATTCCGAAAGGAGAACCATATGAAACACACCGCCACTATAGATGATGCCAATCATTCCTTTAATAATACAGTTTCCACCCTGCGGAAACATTTTACCCAGATAGATTTCCATGAACCGGAACAGATTAAACTGGCAAATGAATATTATAAATGGACGACTCTTAAAACAAACTTAATTCTGGATGAGAAATCATTCCAAATACCGCCCATAGCCTTACCAAACACAATAAAAAAAGATACATATCAATGGCTTCGGCCTGAAAAGCAGGCTGTGGTTTCCAAGTATTACTGCTATGATAAAGAAACTGACAAATATATTATTTCTGTGAAAAAAGACTCTGTACCAAATGAGGATATTGAAATAATTGCCCGTTCCCTTGTCCTGATACGTAAGGCTGTAGTCTGGGTTGATTTTGGCTATAATATCGGTACAGAATTTGGTGGAAGGCATCCTGCAATCATTTTAAAAAATCTAAAGGACTCTTTGATCGTCATTCCACTTTCTTCACAGGAACCCAAAACCATGGACTACAGTGTAAAAGTAGATAAAGTCTATGGTTATCCACTAATGCCACGATGGGCAAATGTAACCCGTATCACACAGGTAAGCCTGTCACGGGTACATTTTGAAAAGATTGGTGATGTAAAGCCATACGTCCTCAATCAAATCAGTGAAAAAATGAAATCCTGCGGTATCATCTGATAACTCATTACATACCCTATACTGATTACAAAATCGTTTGACAAAGCATACTGTTTATGCTAGTATGATGTTGTAAACGCAGGAGCAATCCTGGTAATTTTGTAACCGAGAAGCTGTCATTTATGGCAGCTTCTTTTTGTTGCATTGCCACTTCCATTCCTGATACTCCCTTTCAGAAATCTCATGGCTATTCAGCCTGTCTTTCTGTTTCATCCATTCCTTCAGAAATTCCTGAATCGCTTCTTCTGTAAAGACCAGAAGGACACTTCCCTTTTCCATTTTCTCCGGATTGCCAACCTGTACCCATTCCCGGTCAGTCTCATCCATCCAGAGCAGCATCTTCATCAACTCTTTTTCTGAATCCGGGCTTCTCCTGCAGAATATCTCCGGGTTTACCTCCAGAACTTTTGCAATAGCTTCCAGCCGTTCTTTCTTAGGCATGCGATGCCCAGTCTCATATTGGGCAATCCTTACATCAGCACTGTTCTCCGGGCATCCAAGCCTCATTCCCAATTCCTTCTGCGTCATGCCACGGTTCCTGCGTACCTGCCTGATCTGTTCACCTAATGTCATAATCCCATCCTCTTCTTATAACGGCAGGACTATCCGCAGACAGCCCCGCCGTAAACTTTTGTATTTTATATTGCAAGCCCAGGTTCCAGACGGGTATTCCCCGGCTCTTTCGTGATCCGTTCCTTTGCCGTATTCAGCTTATCCATAATCGACATCGGTCGATCTGTATTCTTCTCTTCTGCCTTTTCGGCACGTTCACTGGCAATCGTAAGCTGATGTGCCTCCTTATCGTAGAAATAAACTTCCCCTGTCAGGACATCCATCGGAGAGACTTCTGTCTGATTGACCTCATTTACCATATTTTTTAATTCCTGAAAATCAATGATCCCGTCATCCGGAACGATCAGAACCTCATGCACCGAAGAAGGCAGGACAAAGTAATCCCCGCCCACCTTTTCAGCAATCTGCTCTTTCATTTCCGGATAAAACAAAGCAGCTGCGCCCTCGCTTGTCCTGTCATTGGTCAGAACATACATGGGAAGTTTTGCATCCAGCATATCATCCGAAAACATTTCTTCGAAAAAAGCCCTTGTTTCCGCATCCATAGAAGCAGGTTCTACGCCGGTAAATTCCTTTACCATCATTTCTTTCATAATCTCTGCCATTGGCCGGAATACAGCCGGAAACTCCCTCTGAGTATTTGCCAGTGCCAGGTCATACAGTTCTTTTTCTGTCACTCCCCACTCCTTCTGGAGCATACCGTTAACCAATGCGGACATTGTACCTTCCTCACCTTTATCCAACAGTACCCGGTAAACCAGTGCCATATCATTCTCCATCCGGTGAGGAATCTTCTGCAGCATATCCCGGTTACTGTCGGCACCGATTACACGGAAGATAATCTTATCCTTCACCTGCGCAAAATTCTGAAATACTTCCACATCTTTCTGATCAGGCATCATACACTCTGCCCGGATTTTTCCGATCTGCGCCAGAATGTTTTCCATGCTCCGGCCATCCTGATGCTGCCCGTAAAATTCATTCAGATATATGGAAGGAGCCATATGTTCTCCCGGAAGCATGACCTGAAGGGCATCCAACGTTACCCCATTATTCTTTGTTATCTGTTCCACCCTGACAACTGCATCTGCATACTTTTCGGGAAGATACCCTTTGATCTCTTCTGCTATTTTTGCCTGAAATTCCTGATAATCCATCTATTTCTCCTCCTTTGCTTTCTTGTTATGGCATTTCCTCACTTTTACTGCATAGGCTGCCAGCCTTTTCTTAGCCATTTCTTTGTGTTTCATTTCTACTTCTGCTTTTACCATGTTTTATACCTTCTTTCTTTCATAATGAGGGCTGCATGTTGCCATGCAGCCCAGGATGCTTTATTTTTTATGTTTCTTCATAACAAACATTGTGACAATCCCACCTGCAGATAATGCCATCAGAAGCACAAACAGCAGAATTGGTGTATGGTCACCTGTTTTTGGACTGTTCGCAATTACAGATGTCGGAGTGTTTTGCGCAGAGGACGGTGAATCCGGTGCAGATAAAACCGGTGCAGAAGGTGTTTCCGGCTGTTCTTCCGGAATCTTTTCATTGGTAAGGTCAATCTTATACTCCACAACCGGTGTTTTATCATCCACATAAGAGAATTTTACCTTGTATTCTGTCTTGTCCAATTTATAACCTTCCAGCGTTTTCGTTTCTTTCAGGATATAAACAATCTCCTTTCCATAAGCACCATTCTTGAATGTAGCAATCGGATAACTATTCGACTCCGCATGGCCTGCACTGTCCGTAACCAGTGTCTCAAGGACTTTTCCTTTGCTGTCACAAAGGGCAAATTCCACTTCCTTCATCGGCTTTTTGGTATCCTTGTCGGTCTTATTTAAAATGACTCTTCCCCTTGCCTGGTCATCCTCCATCTTCACAGACTGTATTTCTCCGGTATCTTTTACTGTGAATTGCACTTTATTGGAAATGATATATCCCTTTGGAGCAGACTCTTCCAAAAGTGTATAAGTCCCAACCGGAAGTTTCTCCACATAATGCGGTTCTTTTCCGGATGTCCAGCTTTCCATCACCTCATTATTCTCATTCAAGATATACAGCTTTGCCCCCTCGATCTCGGAGCTTCCGTCTGTCATATCTACCTTGCTGATCTGAACTTTTGTAACATCGTCCTTCATTTCCACTTTCTGCACTTCTGCAGTATTCTCTACCGTAAATGTAATGCTTTCCGCTGTTACATATCCATCTGCAGGGATTTTCTCGGTCAGCGTGTATTCCCTGCCGGTCTCCAGTTCCCGGATCACATGCGGTGTTGTACCGGATATCCATTCGTCCACTACATTTCCATCTTTATCCGTCACCTGCAGTTTGGCTCCCGGAAGTTCTCCACCGGTTGTAAGGTCTGATTTCGTGATCTCCACGGTTGTAGGTTCGTTTTCAAAAATGAAGTCGAACATGACCTCTGCCTGATCCTCACCGGCATAAGTGAAGTCAAATTCCTGCACCTCACCTGTGGTCACAAAACCAGCCGGTGCCTGAACTTCCTTCACATAGTATCTTCCGCCCACGGGAAGATCTGCTGAAAAGAGGATTTTTCCCTCTTTATCCGTCGCTTTCTGCTCAATGATGGTATCTGCTTTCAGAAGCACTTTTCCGTCCGAATTTTTAATATCCTCTCTTGTACAGAGGGCAAACACTCCACCCTCCAGGACACGTTCCAGACCTTTTTCTTTCTTTACAACAGTTACTTTTGCCTTCTGGCGGCTGTTCTGCCATTCCTCATCGTAAGTAACCACAGGGGTATCCTGGTCACGGTAGGTAAGGTCGATCTCCCTTGCTTCCCCGTCCAGCACAAACCCTTCTGCAGTTTCTTTTTCCACCACATAGTATTTTCCAAGAGGCAGGTCATCCGCCCTCGCATAGCCCAGCGCATCCGTTGTGATGGTTGCTACAAGGTCATCTTTTTTGTAGTAATCCTCACTCTCACCATCTGCAGCTTTGATGTCCTCCAGCGCATATACCTCAAAAGTTACATCCTTCAGGGAACCTGTCACATAGCCAAAAGCAGATTCCATTGCTCCTGCCATCATATCATTCCATGTGATCTCACCAATAAATTCACCTTTTTTGTTGATGATGATACGGCCTGTCGGTACATCGTCTTTCATTTCCACCTTCTGTACTTCTGCAGTATCCGCAACAGTAAATTCCACTTCTTCCGCTTTCAGGTAACCATAAGGCGCAAACTCTTCCCGGAGAATGTAAGTCTCTCCCACATGCAGCCGTTTGATCACATGCGGCTCTCCTTTTACAGAAGTCCATGTATCCACTGTATTCTTGTCCTGATCCAATACTGTCAGTGTTGCCCCATTCAGTTCTACACTGGTTGTCAAGTCAGATTTTGTAAATTCTGTAATGGTCGGCTGGTTCTTAAAGACTTCTTCCAGACGGACAACTTCTACTTCCTGTCCCTGATAGGAAGCAGCTACTTCAATGGTTTCCCCATTAGAAACAAAACCTGCAGGTGTCTTTGTCTCTTTCACATAATATGTTCCAAACGGCAGGTCCTGCCCAAAGACTGCTTTTCCATTCTCATCCGTAACGGCAGATTCAAGAAGCGTATCTGCCTTAACAATGACTGCATCACCAGCTTTGATATCCTCTTTTGCATATAGGGCAAATTCCGCTCCCGCCAGCAGTTTTTCATTTTCCGCATCCTTTTTCACAGCAGAAATTTCCACCTTCTGGCGTTCATTGGAAAATTCCACGCTTTCAGAAACCACCGGGGTATCCTGCCCTGCATAAACAAACTGCACATTCTGTGCTTCGCTGTTCTGCACAAAACCTTCCGGAGCTGTTTTTTCCACTACCTTGTATGTCCCAAGGGGAAGATTCTTTAAAGTGGCTGTGCCGTCCTTGCCAGTAGTCAGTTCTGCCACCAGTTCATCTTTTGCATACTCCAGGATACGGTTTCCATTGGAATCCTTCTGGAAATCAGCCGTATAAATATCTTCGGCTGCATAGACCGCAAATACGGCACCTGCAAGGTTTTGGACTTTGTATGTAAAATCCTTTTTATATCCGTCCAGCACTTCGCCCTTTTTCACTACCGTCAGCTCGCCTTTTACCGGATGGTTCTCATACACAGCTTCAATAATAATATCTTTGCTGACATCATCCTGATAATATGCAGTATTGGAATCCACTGTGACTTCCACATAATTCTGATTGATGGTATATCCTTCCGGAGCTGTCACTTCCTCGACCCGGTAATGGCCGATGGGCAGGCTCTGTGGCAGGATCAGATATCCGTCCGCATCCGTGAAATAAGATTTATGGGTAACTGTAGTAGGATATGTGGTAACCTGTTCCACATATTTTTCATGGTCAAGGTCATAAATCTTAAATTCCGTACCCGGAATCAGGACTGTTTTCTTCGTCTCATCATCCAGTTTGATGATCTTCAGTTTTGCTTCAAATTCATCATCCAGAAGCACCCTCCAGGTCTGCGGTGTGTTCGGATGGTTTTCCGTAATCCTTACGATAAAATCATCCACCGGCTCATAGTTGTGGGGCGTAGTTGTCTCCCGTACAAGATAAGTTCCAAAAGGAAGTGCAATGGAACAGGCATATCCCTTTTCATCGGTAAAGATCTCCGTTGCCCCATTTTCCCCGATCACAACCGGCTTTGCAGAGGAGAAATCATAGCTTCCATCTTCTTTTGTTTTCAGACTGCTCACCAGATAGGCAGAGAAACCGGCACCTTTAAGCAGGTCTGCATCTGTCTTTCCATTCTGGGCAGCTTTGATGATCTGGAACGGCTGCTTGATCACCTGCTCTGGTGAGGTACAGATTTGCTCCACTGTTTTTACAAGGTCACCTTCAAAACTGCAGGAAAGGTCATACTCCTTTTCATCCAGCAGATAGCCATTTGACGGGGTGATTTCTTTCACATAATACTTTCCAAGATATAAGCCCGTTACCGATGCTTTGCCTTCCGCATCCGTAGTCAATGTTGCAATCTGTGTCCCTGCAGGATAGATCACCCCTGTCCTTCCGTCCGGATGAACAATATCTTCCCGGGCAAACAAACCATATACGGCATGTTCAAGAGTAGCATCCCCCTGGGGAGTGCCTGTTTCCACATCTTTCTTTACCAGCCTGATCACGGCATCCACCCGCTCATTGGTAAAGGTATGGGAAAACTTCTGTACCGGTTCTTTGTCATGGGTATAAGCAAAAGCAAAAGTATAGACATCCTCACTGTTGCGGTAATAATTATCCGGGGCCTGCAGTTCTTTCAGATAATAACTGTTTCCAAGCGGAAGATCTGCCTGGTACACCGCCGAACCGTCTGCACCTGTAACTGCCTGCTCGATCAGGGTATCCTTCTTTACAACCATAATCCCGTCTGTGTTTAGGATATCATTTCCTGCAAACAGACCATACCTGCCGCCCGCTAGGGGATTTTCTGTTTCCCTATCTTTTTTCACAACCGTAACTTCCGCTTTCTGGCGGTCATTGGAAAAGGTTACGTTTGCAAATACCACACTTTCATTCTGGCCTGCATAGCTTAATGTGACTGTTTTGCTTTCCCCGTTATTGATATAGTTGCCCGGAGCTTTTACCTCTGTTACCACATAAGAGCCAAGAGGAAGGTTGTTAAGCGTTGCACTTCCGCCCTCCCCGGTTGTCAGGTTCTCCGTCACTGCCATTCCTTTTTTATAGACCACCGAACCGGCGGCATTGGTAATATCCTCTGCGGCAGTAACTTTATATACAGCACCTTTCAATTTTCGTTTTTCATACTGGAAGGAAGTCCCGGACTCTGTAACGGAAGCTCCGGTCAGGACTTCCCCTTCTTTATATACTGTCAGGCTTCCTGTCTGTTCCTGATTAGGAATGGTTTTGGTCACTGTCTTCCCTACCACCAGATTGATATTCTCTGCCTTTGCACTTACCACATATCCCGCTGGTGCGGTGATCTCTTTTAAGTACACAGTTTCCTGTGTCTTGGTCAGTGTCACACTGGAGGCACCGTTATTATCCGTTGCAGGCATTTTGGCGATCAGGTTCGTGCAGGCCGCATCACTGTAAATGCCAAATACAGCACCTGCCAGCTTTGCCCCGGAAGTGCCATCCTGCTTCACAATGTCAATCTGTGCCTGCTCCGGCCAGTCCACCGTAAGAGAAATATCCGAAGAATCCGTATAATATCCAAAGCCAATGTCCTGTGAGTTCTGCAGTTTCAGAAGCATAGCATGGAAATCCAGCGGATATTTGGAAGTGATCGCATAGTTTCCTTTCAGTTTGCTGATGTCATTGGTTGTTGCAACCAGATGGAATTTCTCCCCGCCTTTTACTGTCACATTTCCAGTCCCTGTTTTTCCGGTTGTTTCATTTACAAGGCTTACCCCATCCTCCAGATGGATGGTGATCGTGAAAGCTTCATTTGCTTTCCATGTAAAGGTCTCTGTTTCTGCTCCATTTGCCGTAACGGAAAGGCCCGGAAGCAGCTCCATGGCTGTCGGGTCGGGCATTTTTGCCAGTGCTGCCTTGATCTCCCGCAGCATATTTTTTGCAGTATCCGACAAAGCCCCACCGAAACCGGACTCGCCATCATAAAGATAATCCACCAGATAATGCTGCATCGCCCTTGTCTCGGATGTACACCCTGCCTTTTCCATGATCTGTTTGATGTTATAGCCGTTGAACGTGCCGCCCCATCCGGGACCGCCATAACCATAGAAGAATGCTTTTCGGAGATACTTATCATCACCGCCCTCATCCAGCTCGATCATATTCTTATAGGTAGTCCCGCTGGGTGGGGAAGACATGGAATGCTGCATACAATACGCATTAACCGTATAAGTCTTGCCGCCTACTTTGTAACGGATATATTTATAGGAGTCATTGCCTCCGCTTCCCATAACGGAATTGAAGGGATGAAGCTGTCCGTCAGAATAGTAATAATAGGTATTCGCCTCAATCTCCGTTGCTTCATCCCATAAACCTTCGTCTCCGGCTGCTAAAAGCATGATGCCACCCTGTGCCTGGTCAACGGCAACCTCCAGTGCAATATCCTCTGCAGGCATTTCAAAACTGAATGTATCTGTCTGGGCATGGTAAGTTACTTCGGAATACAGAAGATCCGCCGTATTGCCCTGTGCGTTTGCTTCCTCTTTTAAAGCCGCTACTGCTGTCAGACATCCTTCCGGCAGGTTGGTGGAAAATTCCACCGTTTCACCGGCATCATAGCTCCCATCCTCATGGTTCAGGACAATATCCAATTCTTCCCCTTTTGTAATACGGACCTGGTAATCACCGTCACCGGAAGTTTCAGACTCTGCTTCTGTTTCTGTCTCTGACTCTGGTTCTTCTTCTGTCTCCAGCTCTGTTCCATCTTCTGTATCAACTGTCACCTCTGACTGCTCTTCCTCCTGAAGAACAATGACCTCTGTTTCTTCCACTGCCGGTTCCTGTGGCATCTCCGTTTCATTGGAAGGAAGTTCCGGATCACCCGTTGTTTCCTCTTCTGTGATTTCCGTACCATCTGTCACAGGTTCTGTTTCTGTCTCCGGAATGGGGAGTTCTGTCACAGGCTCCTGCGAGTCCGGCTCTCCTTCCTCGTCCCCGGATTCTTCCATGGAAGTTTCCGTACCGGCATCGGTTACCGTCATTTCCTGCTGTACGGTTCCGGAAGCTGCCGCTTCCCTGACGATGATCTTTCGGGAAATCTGATATACCGGATGGCCGCTTACCGGTTCTACATAATACACCGCTTTATAAGTATCGGCATGGTTGATAGAGAAGTCCTCGTCCGCCTCATTCTTTGCTTCATGGAAGGTTACTTTTACTTTCTCTTTATCCGGAATTTCTATCCCGGTCATGTCTTTGGTAATGTCAAAAACAGAGCCGGTATCCACTTCCAGGTCTTTTGCCGTTACCACTTCATCCACATCCAGAAACTCTTTTACCTCTTCGTAAAGGGGATACTCCTTCGCTTTCTTTTCTTCTTCCGACGCATATGCCGGTAAAGAAGAGAAAATTGTGGTAAATACCGTAAGGATTGCCATCATTCCTGAAAGGAACTGCCTCAATGTTCTTTTTCTATTCATGTTTGCTACCTCTTTCTTTATTTATGGTTTGCTTTCTTCCCTTTGCTGTCTTTCTCCCCGTCAAATGTCATGGAAAACTGCGGATATTTTCCGGAAGTATCCATGTGGATAGTGGCAGCAAAAGTACAATCTTTTTTCTTGGAATACAGGCCGGATACCTTTGCTTTTCCATTCTTTAAAAGCGCCTGGACAACAGGTCTGCTCAGCTCCTTACGCATGGAAGCAAAATACCGGTTATTTTTAAATAAGGCAAAATCACAGTCCCTGTTTTCACAGTAAAAGTTCGTTCTGCCTTCATAAACATTGCCGCCACATTTCGGGCATCTGCCCACCGCCTCACGGTCACTGGCAAACATCCCCTGCTTTGATTCATCCACTTCATGGTAGGTATGCACCAGAGCGGACACCATCGCCTCAATCCCTTCCATAAATACTTCGGAGGACTTTTCCCCTTTGGCGATCAACGTCAGGTCATTTTCCCATTCTGCCGTCAGTTTTGGCGATTTCACTACCTCCGGCAGCACCGTGATCAGTTTTACACCATCCTCTGTGGGAAGCATCTGCTTATTTTTTCTCTCAACAAATCCTTTCTCAACCAGCTTTTCAATGATCGCAGCTCTGGTTGCCGGTGTCCCAAGCCCCTTTCTTTCCACTTCTTCACCCATTTCTTCGCTTCCGGCATGTTCCATTGCAGACAGAAGCGTATCCTCTGTAAAATGTTTCGGCGGTGAAGTGTAATGCTCACTGACCTTTGTATCCACATCATGAAATGTCATTCCCTCTGCCAATCCCGGCAATGGAACTTCTTCTTTTTCGTTTTTCTTTCCCGTTTTATATTCTTTCAGGAACTGTTCTTCCGTAGTTTTCCATCCATTCTGCAGGATGGTCTTTCCGGAAGCCGTGAAAAAAATACCATTACATTCCAGTTCCGCCTTAACGTTCTCAATTTTATGCACCTCTCCTGTCGCACAAAGGAGACGCATGGCAATCAGGGATAAAATCTGCCGCTCCCCTCCCGGCACTTTCCCCAGGTCTGTCTTTCTGATCTCCACGGTAGGGATTATGGCATGGTGGTCGGACACTTTCCTGCTGTCCATTACCCTCCCCACATCCGGAACCGGCAGGCTACTCTGCATAAATGTGAAAACCATCTGTACCGCCGCCGCTGACTCCAGCGCATTCTTCTCCATATCATCCGTCAAAAACTGGCTGTCTGTCCTCGGGTATGTTACCAGTTTCTGTTCATAAAGGCTCTGGGTGTAATCCAGAGTCTGCTGGGCAGTGAAGCCAAACAGACGGTTTGCATCTCTCTGGAGGGTTGTCAGGTCATACAGCTTCGGCGGATACACAGACTTTTCTTCCTGTTTGACAGACACAACAAGAGCCTGCCCTTTTTGGCAAGCTCCCATGATCTCTCCCGCCTTATCCTGTTCATCAATCCTTCCTGTCACAGCATCCAGCCCGCCGCACAGGAGATGCACCATAAAAAAACGCTCCTTCTTAAAATCTGATATGCTCTGTTCCCGTTCCACCATCATGGCCAGTGTCGGTGTCTGTACTCTTCCCACCGTCAGCCTGTGACGGTATAACACGGTAAACAATCTTGTGGCGTTAATGCCGACCAGCCAGTCCGCTTCACTTCGGCATAAGGCAGACAGGTAAAGATTGTCATACTCCCGTCCATCCCGAAGATTGGCAAACCCGTCCACAATGGCCCGCTCCTCCATAGAAGAAATCCACAGGCGCTTAAATGGTTTTGTACAGCCTGCCTGCTCATAGACCAGCCGGAAAATCAGTTCTCCTTCCCGTCCTGCATCTGTCGCACAGACTACTTCTGACACCTTTGGGTCATGGAGCAATGTTTTCAGTACCTCATACTGTTTTCTGGTACTTTCCTTTACCTTGTACTGCCACACATCCGGAATGATGGGAAGCTGTTCATAAGACCATTTCTTCCATTCTTCCCGGTAGGAATCCGCACTGGCCAGTTCCACCAGATGCCCTACACACCACGACACCAGATAACCATTCCCCAGCAGATACCCGTTTTTTGCTTCCGTGGCATGAAGCACCTGGGCGATGCTCTTTGCCACGCTGGGTTTCTCCGTAATTACTAACTGCATGTTTCACCCCGTTTCTCTTTAATGAAAGGAATATCTTTTTATGATAAGAAGCGGTGCCAAAACACCGCTTTCTTTCCTGTTTACATATAGTCCTCATCTTCCAAAGAGTCCTCATTTTCCGGTTCTTCTTCACCGGTATCTTCCTCCGGTTCTGTTTCGGTATCATCTTCTTCATAGGCGGTTTCTCCCTCATCCTCATCTTCGTCATCATACTCAAAAGATTCTTTCTTTCCCCTGACGAATTTCAGGTAATAATAACCTCCGCCGACACCCACAAGGGCAAGCACCATCAAAAGGATGGTTCCCGAATTATTTGCTGTCTTTTCTGCAGGTTTCGCCTCTTCTTCCGGTTCTTTTTCTTCCGGCTCTGTTTCCGGTTCCTGTTCCACTATTTCCAGAGGGAGGGAAGACTCCATGACCGCCTGGTTCTGTGGAAGCGTTACGGTATCCGTATCCGTAAAGTTTAACAGGTCATTTTCGCTTACTTCTGTCAGAAGGTATACGTTATCATCCGTTTTATCCATATCAACGATCAGATAAAAAATCTTTCCGCTCTTTGTCCGTATGGTATAAAACTCTTTCCCGCCTTTGACAGTAGAAGAAATAATATCGCCCTGTATCCTTCCGGTATCTGTATCTGAAATGGCAATCTCCGTATCCGATGTCTCTGTTGTCTCTGTTTCACCAGAGGATGTATCGCTGACCGTTGACTGGTAATCCGTCACCGTTGCTGTGGCACTGGTCGGGGCTGTCGGGCTTGCATCCACCGGAAGAGAGTTGCTATTTTCTTCTGTACCAGTCCCGTCCGACGGGTTGGATACAGCATCCGGATTTTCATAATATGGATTGGCTACCTGATAAGTCTCTGACAGATTACCCGCATTATCCCGGACCTGCAGGGTAAAATACTGATAGGAAGTATCTGCCCTCTGCAGCCTTACCTTTAAAGTATTATCCGTCAGTTCTGTAAATTCGTTTCCATTCACATAAATCGCTGCCACCCCGGAGCCTTCATCAGTTCCCCGGATGATCAGAACCCCGTTTTTTGCTGCAGCACTCAGGGTCGGTTTTGTCTGGTCAAAGCATTCAATATATCTGCTCTGTGTATAGGTCTGTCCATTCTGGTCCGTGACCCGCACATACACACTGCAGTTCCCGGTCACCGTCACTTCCCGTTCCTGTGTCACATCCAGCCAGCTTCCATTTTCAGAAATCCTGGCTTCCACTTTCGCAACAGAAAAATTGCCGCTCCCTGCCGCATCCTCCACCTGGATCATGGCTTTCGCCTGCTCTTTCTGCCATCCGTCCGGTTCCGTAATGGTGATCACTACATCTGGCTGTACTGCGGTTTCCTGTGTTTCCGTCTCTGGTACGGCATTCTCACTTTCTACTGCAGTATCTTCTGCAGCGGTATCTGCCTGCACTTCCCCTGCCGTCTGTTCATCAGGCAGATCTTCTGACTGGATAACTGCAGTCTGTTCTCCTGCTTGCTCTTCTTCTGGCTGGGCAACTGCCGTTTGTTCCTCTCCTTGTCCTTCTTCCGGGAAAATTTCAGTATGTTCCTGCTCTGCAGCTTCTTCAGCAGCCATTTCCGTGGCCTGTGCAAACACATTTGCGCCCACCGTGGAACCCAAAAATGCCGTCCCCAAAGGGACACCGGCCACTGTAACTGCAAACAACAGCGCAGCCGCTTTTTTATGGATTTTCTTCATTGCCTGTCTGCTCCTTTTCTCTGTTTTCTAAAATCTGTTTCTGTTCCTCATTGCTGATGTCAATCATCAGCTGAAGTTCCTCGGCTGAAATACCATGTTTCCGGATGATCTTCAGGTATTCCATATCCTCCGCCTGTTTCTTCTGCTCTTCCAAATCCCTTGCCCGTTTCTGGAGCTGTTCGATTCTGGTATAGGTTTTGGAAAGTTCTGCCTTGATTCGCTCAATATTCAATGGTTTCCCTCCTAATTTGGTCTTCCGAACCCGTAAAAATGGGACTGCCAGTAAGCCGTATTGATAGATGTGTACTGGATCGGGTCACCACAGTGGATCATCTGTCCGTTACCGGCATAAATCCCCACATGGGTAACCGGTTCCCCGGCATTGTACGTTCCGGTAAAGAAAATAATGTCCCCTGCCCTGGCCTCTTCCGGTGCTATCGGCGTACAGATGTTGTAAATTCCCTGTGCCGTCAGCCTTCCCATGTTGCAGACTCCGGAATTGGTAAACACATAGCTTACAAACCCGGAACAGTCAAAGGACGTTGCAGGGCTGGATCCTCCCCATACATACGGCATACCCAGATAACGTTCTGCCTCTGCAAACAGCCTGCGTACTGTCTCATCGTCATAAGCAGCGCCGCCTCCATATAAGCCGCCTTCACCGGTTCCGATATAAAAGATCGGGTTATAATAAGTCCCGTCTTTTACGATCTCCAGATAAAGCTGGCTTCCGGTGGCACTTCCTGTACTTCCCGTGGTACCGATCACTGTATCTTTTGTAACGGCTTCTCCCCGGGATACAGACACATTCTGCAGATAGGCATATTTTACCTGCACACCTTTTTCATCCTGTGTCACCACATAATTTCCAAAAGTGCTGTCATATCCTGTCCGGACCACTGTGCCATCCATCACGGACTGTACTTCTGTTCCTTCCCGGACATTGATGTTCACACCCCGGTGCAGTTCCATCCTCCCTGTGGAGTTATTGATGGAATATCCATAATAACCGCTGACATAGGAATACCAGTTCAGCTCAATGGGCGTATCATAATCTTGCAGGTTTCCCCGACAGGAATACACTACCTCATAGATTTCTTTCTGTTCTTCATCCATGCGTGACTGGACAACACTCCAGAGCGGCTTAGCCGTCAAAGAAACATTCAGCACATCTGCGGTCACTGTTCTGGTCACCTCTACAGAGTTGGCATTTCCCTCTGCCAAAAAGCATTCCCAGGTCTGATGCCCATGGGCAGACGCTGCTGCGTGATTGTCATAATACACATCAAACTGGACTCCATATCTGGCAAAGTTGCCGGTGTCTTCCACCGTATATTCCACACCGTTCATCACCACTTTCGTCCCCATCGGGAGAAATGGATTGGATGCATCCACAGCAATGGTATGGTTTGCCTGCGGCATGGCACCGCTGGCTGTCGGCCCGCCACTCCATACCCCACAGCAGATCGGGCAGTTGCAGTAACCGCTTGTGACCACATTTCCCAGGGACTCACCCACCCGTATGGTTCTTGTTTCCTCCCTTGTTTCCGTAGTCTCTTCTACACGGATGCCGTATTGTTCAGAAAACAGGGACTCCAGTTCTCCTTTGACCTGTGAAAAAGTAAAATCCCCATACTTTGCAGTCAGGTAACTGATCAGTGTATGGGGATCATGCCCAATGGCTCCAATATTGAACCGGTATTCATCTTTTCCCGGATACTGCGCTTCCATCTGGTTGATCTGTTGCTGCAGCTCGGCTTCCATCTTTGTGTAGTAAAGCTCTGCCTGTTCAATCTCCTCCGGATCTGCTATGTAACTGGTCGCTATCACCGTAGAAACATTGTCTGTCAGTATCATGGAACAGGATGAAATACCTGTCATGATGATCAGCAGTAAAATCAGAAGCAGCAATGCGGAAACAATCAACGTACTGTTACGTGTGATCATCTCCTGGACCTTTCTGGCTACCTTTGTAGATACATCAGCCATCTTCAAGGTTGTCCTTTTGGTTTCTTTCTGGATTTTCCCTGCCCTGTATGCGATTTTATACTCCCGCTTAATCCTCTGTTTCTGCAGCATTTTCCGGAACAGTTTTTTTTGCATTTCCGGGTGTTCTTCCAGCCATTTCCGGTACTGGTAATTCGTATTTGCCAGATAAGTTTTCCGCTCCAGACGGTTCAGGCTGCTCTGCTGTTTTCTCTGCTTCCGGAAATTCCGGTTGCTGTGCTGCCGTAGCAGTGCCTCCCCTGCCTGCTCCCCTTTATGGGCGGCTTGTACAGCAGAATTATCCTGTTCCTCCTGCCGGATTTTATTGTGTGCCAGATTCCCAACATCATCTTTCAGCCGCACCCCGGCTTTCTTTACTGCCGGAACTGTTTTCGCTGCTTTTGGTGTTTCTTCAAAATACAGCCGGTATTTGCTTCCTTCCGGCGCATCCTCCCTGACACGCTGCAGTTTCATGGATTTCTTCTGTGTCTGGTGCTTTTTGGCATGTTCCAGCTTCTGGGCAGCCTTTTTTGACTTTTCTTCTGCCCGGATGAGCTTCCGGCTTTTCTCCGTTTTAGGTTCCGTTCCCGGTATCTTTACATCTTTTTGTTTCTGATTCAGGCTCCCATCCGCTTCCATCTTGTCAAACTGAAGCCTTGAGGCTTTCACCTGTTTCTGGTTATGGTAACGCCTCCGGTTCCTTGCCTTCCGTTCCCGGACTGCCGCCGCTGATTCACGGGGTTCTTTCCTTCTGTCATCCGGATAACTGCTCTCCTGCGGTTCTTCTGCATTTTCCTCCGCTTTGGCAGGATCGTTTTCTTCCTTTTCTTTTGGCAGTCGGCTTCTGGCCTTGTTTTCCGGCGGTCCTTTCGTATGCTCTTTTTTCTGTGGTTTCCTCCTTTCTTCCCGGTCTGCCGCAAAGGACTGCTCTGCATCTGACTTTTTAAAAGATAATTCTTCCTGCTTATCTGTCAGCTTTCGGCTCCCCTTTGTGGCAAGGTTCTCTTCTACCAGGCCACTCCTGGTCATACGGTTTACTTTCTTCTCTTTTGCCTTAAACTTCTGCTCCTGCAAAATGCCTCACCTCTTTTCTGCAAAAGAGGGATCACCCTTCCGTCTGCATTTCTTCCGGTTTTGTACTCATGATGGCATAGGTCTTTGTATCTGTCGGATACTTATCAGAGAACGGAATGATCACATTCCCATAAAAAATCAGCCCTTCCCCGGCATTACTGTTATTGACGAAAGAGAGCTGATGCTGCGAGATATTCAGTTTTTCGGCAAGGATTTTCTGGTCACCACTATGCTGGTTCAGCATATATATAAAATCACTGTTGCCTACAATGTTTTCCACAGCCAGGGAACCAAGAAAATCGCTTACATTCTGTGTCAGTCCAGTGGGAATACCGCCCCATTTACGGAAACGCTTCCAGATTTCCACCGAATAGTTGGCTGTCTGGGGCTGCTTCAATAGAAGGTGGAACTCATCCACATAGTACCTGGTTGCCTTTTTTAGTGCCCGGTTGGTGGAAACCCTTGTCCATACCATGTTCTGGACGATCAGCATCCCGGCTTTCCGAAGCGTGGTTCCCAGGTCCTTAATATCAAAACATACCACCCGGTTATTCATATCTACATTTGTCCTGTGGTTGAACACATTCTGTGAACCTGTAACATAAAGCTGCAGGCAGTTTGCAATCCTCCTTGCCGCATCATTCTGGTCTGCATAATCATTCAGCCGGTTCAGGAAATCCTCTAACACCGGCATTTTTTCCGGTACCGGGTCATTATAAAGGAATTCCTCATAAATATCCTTAATACAGTGGTCGATAATGGACACTTCATCGCCGTCCAGCTCCGCACCCTGCGGCTTTTTCATAATCAGCTCGCAGAACGATGCAATAAACTCGGATTTGTCCGCAATAATGGTGTCCACATCCTCCGTATCCCCGTTAATCCGGTACTTCTCCGGATGGTAGATCACATCCAGGTTTACATCCATCGGATTGATATAGTCGGTACTTTTTGCACTGATCTTTACCACCTGCCCGTTTAAAGCATTTACCAGTGGGAAATACTCCCCTTCCGGGTCGCACACGATAATATCATCATCCGTGATCAGGAATACATTCAGGATCTCCCTCTTCGCCGCAAAAGACTTTCCGGAACCCGGCGTACCTAAAATCAGGCCATTGGGGTTTTTCAGTTTCTTACGGTCAACCATGATCATATTATTGGATAACGCATTCAGACCATAATAAAGCGCCTCCCCGTCCATAAACAGTTCCTGGGTGGTAAACGGTACAAAAATCGCTGTGGATGTAGTAGTCAGGAGCCTGTGGACACCTGTCTGGTTCATCCCCAGCGGAAGGGATGCCACCATTCCCTGTTCCTGCAGATACTGGAGCCTGCGGATATTGCAGTTATATTTCTGTGCGATACCGGCAGTCTGGTAAGCGATATTATCCAGCTTCCTCTTGCTGTCCGCCGTATTCATCAGAAGGAATGTTACTTTAAACATCTTCTCATTTCTGGACTGCAGTTCATTCAGCAAATTCTCTGCTTCTTCCCCATAAGTGGAAATATCCGTAGGGATGATGTCCATGTCATATCCGCTTCTTACTGCCTTTTTCTGCTCCTCTATCTTCATTTTCTGGATATTGGAAAGGATATTTTTCAGGCTTTTAATGGCTGCCTTCGGGTCTACGGGCTGCACATGGATGTTTACGATCAGGTTTTCCTCCATATCAAGGAAATCCGCCAGCATCTTATCCGTCAGCTCCGGTGAAGTGATCTGCAGATAGGACACGCATCCGAATGTCTGTCCCATACGGAAATAGCTGTCATTGCGGAAATCAAACCCGGTTGGTGCAATAAAGTCCTTTGTCCCAAGCCCTGTCTTTGCCACCATTCCGTAATGGAATTTAAACGGTTCCTTGGTATCCATATTCATAGTGTCATGGAGGATTTTGAGACGTTCCAGACCATTCAATGGCCTTGCCGCAGCCCCCAGCACTTTAAAGTTGTTAAGAATCCCTGTCTCAATACGCTCCAGCCTGGATTTTGCTGCCCGTAGGCTATCCGCTTTAATCCCAAAGGTGATATACTTTGTCTTCACCAGACCATTATTCCCTTTTGCAAGCTGCATTTTCAGCATATCCGCATATTCCTTCCGGATGTCATCAAACGCATCCCCTTTTGGTGGAATATCAATGGTCTTGGAATACTCATCAAAGTTGACCTGCTGGTTTAAAAACGTGATCTGAAAACGGACAGAACTGTCAAAGTAATTCAGGAACTCACAGTAATTCTCAAAAATCGTTGTCTTGTCATCATTCTTCGCAAGCTGATAGTTAATATCAAAAAACTGGATGGTCTTGGAAAAGAACTTGTCCTCTGTCTGGCAGATACCGTCCCGGTATATTTCTTTATAAGGGAGTGTCTCCTGCGCCGTAAAAGGGATCTTTTTCTTTTTCTGCTCTGCTTTTTTCTCCCGCAGCTGACGCAGCCGTTTCTTTTCCTCTTTTGTAAGCCCAACGTTTCCTGCAGGCTGTGACCTACTTTTTGCGGCAGGATTTCCGGTGGAAGCGGAACGGATTTCTCGCTTCCCTGGCTTCTTTTTCCTTTTTCTCAAGTTTTGCACCTTCTTTCTCTATTCTGTCCTGCTCCACAAGCCGGTCATACATATTTTCACACTGATAAACACGGACACCCGGACGCAGAAATTTCTGCCGGATGATGTGGAACAGTATCTTTTCGGCGGGGAACCCATCTTTCTCATACATCGCCAGAAAGAAAAATGGCAGCATCACAATGACCATCAGCGTTGCCGCCACATCTGTTCCCAGACCTGTTTTTGTTAAAAAGTAAACTGGTAATCCGCATACTCCCGCAAGGGAGAAGCAGATGATCTGTCTTTTGGTCAGGTTCAGTGCCACTTTTGTCTTGACTTTCGACAAGTCTTTTGGCACAGGTACATATGCCATAGCTTTCCCTCCTAATGTGCATTAAAAATTGACTTTGACAGGGAACCTGTCTTAAATAAACTGAAGCACAGGATTACAGTATAGGCCGCCACGGACCAAATTGCCGTGTGGATGTTGTCTGCCACTGTGATGGAATTGACCAGCACAGCATAAATCGCCACACATACCATCATGAAAAATCCCTGGAACCCTAATGCCATCAGTGCTTTCACATAATTGTTCCCAATGCTTCCCCATTCCCGGTTGGTAAAGGTAGCAAATGGGATAGGTGAAACAGATACATAAAGGTAGATTTCAATCATTCGCCCATATAAAATGACGGTAATCAGGACGGATATGATCTTCATGCAAAGACTCACGATCATCGTTTCCACGCCAAGCCCTAACAGTTCCCCGATGCCCATATCCTCCACGCCATTCTCCAAAATGGCCTGCAGCGCATCTGCCACATCTATGGAAGCATTGCCGTTTATAATGCCTCCGGCACTCGTCACCACATGGTTTGCCACATCGAAAATGGCCATCGCAATATCAAAGGTATGGGTCACCAGATATACCGCTACCCACATCTTGAAAATGTACTTAAAAAACATGAACGTGTCCGTATCGTGCATGTTGTTCTTCTCCATGATCATGGAAATCAGCTCATAGCACAGCACAAACGTGATGATCATCCCCGCAATAGGGACAATGACATTATCCGACAAGCTCTTTATCATCGAAAAAATGCCACTGTTCCAGTCTTGGGGCGTCCTTCCAACTTCCGCAGCAATGGTTCCCACCTTCGTATTGACATCCGTGAACATGGTGTCCAGGTTGGATGTGATCCATCCTGTCAGAAGCTCCTTTATGAACTCTGTTATCTTCTCAATAATCCCGTTCATCCAATTATCCGAACAGCGTTGCCAGCTGCGGGATCAGGTTCATTCCAATCAGCACAATGCCACCGCCAGCCATGAGCTGTTTTATCCCCTGCGACTTGGCCCCCGGGTTGTCATTGCCATATCCTTCCAGCAGGTTGATGACACCCCATGCCGCAAGTCCGGCACCGATGGCACAAACCAGTGTTTTTAAGGTTGTAATCGCCGTAGTAAAAAATCCCATATGTGTATGTCCTTTCTTTAAAAAAGGAAGAGAAAAACCCTGTGAAAATCCCGCCCTGTGTGGTAACATAAGGGCAGGATTTCTCCTTTGGAAAATCCGACACTGCGCAGCCGGTACTTACATTTTAGCCGATGGGGTACCGGCTGCCTTTTTCCAATGCCACCCATTGTTTTCCTCCTTCCACTTTGCGACAACTTGTCGGGAAGCTGCCGGTTTACTGGTTACATCTCATAGACTTCCACCGTATCATCCGGCTTCAGCACGAGACTGGTGCTAAGATATTTTTCAATATCAAAGCGGTTCTTTTTGTCATAGTCCGACAGATACCTGTAATTTTTATGCTTGCAGATGTCATATTTATCCGAGAAGAACGGCCTGACACCACGAAGCTGCAGGATACATTTCCCGCCGTCCATAACTGCTATTTCATCCTGGCTCATCAGCTCCTTCCCTGTTTTCTGGTAATTCATACCATAGGAACGCTGGCTTCCCCTCGTATCCGAGGTATTATAAAGATCAATCGTTTCCTTTCCCAGAAGTTCCGCCATCTCTTTTAAGGTGGTCTTTTCCTTCCCTCCCAGAAAGATCGTGGAATCACAGTTGCCTTCAATCGTGTCAGCGTTATCCTTATAGATTGCCTTTAGCTGGCTCTTGGACTGCAAAATAATAGAAGCTGATATTTCCCTGCTACGGATAGTAGCAATCAGCTTCTCAAACTTTGGTATCTGCCCAATATTCGCAAACTCATCAAGCAGGCAGCGCACATGGATCGGCAGCCTGCCGTCATATACATCGTCTGCCCGGTCACACAGCAGGTTAAATAACTGCGTATACATCATGGATACCACGAAATTGAACGTATCGTCCGTATCAGAAATGATGACAAACAACGCTGTCTTCCTGTCTCCCAACATATCCAGTTCCAATTCATCGTAGCTCATAAGCTCCCGCAGTTCCTTAATATCAAAGGGGGCAAGCCTTGCTCCGCAGCTGATCAGAATAGACTTTGCCGTCTTTCCCGCAGCAAGTTTGTATTTTTTGTACTGTCTCACTGCAAAGTGTTCCGGGTCTCTCTGCTCCAGTTCCTCAAACATAAGGTCAACCGGATTTTTGAAATTTTCATCGTCTTCCCTGGCTTCTGATGCATTGATCATGGCAAGAAGTGTATTGAAATTCTTTTCTTCCTCACGGCCCTCATACCAGATATAGCCAATCAGCGCACAGTAGTATAATTTCTCGGCCTTTACCCAAAAATCTTCTCCTGCCTGCTGTCCTTCCCCTTTGGTATTGGCAATGATGGTTGTCACCAGTTTCAGGATGTCTTTTTCACTGCGGATGTAGACAAACGGATTATAATGCATGGATTTTTTGAAATTAATGGTATTCAAGACCTTGATTTTATAAGGTTCATACACCACTTTTCCATTTTTATCACGCACCAGTTTCCCATTTTCATCCGTCATGGGTGCGCCTCTTGCAAGCAATTTTCCCACCTCCACTAAAACAGTCCCCTTCGGGTCTGTGACCACATAAGAGCTGTGCATCTGCATCAGGTTCGGTTTTACAAAAAACCGAGTCTTGCCCGAACCGGAACCGCCAATCACCAGAATGTTTTTATTTCTGGCAAATTTAGGGTTCTTCGGCCTGCCGGACATCATCAGCCATTCCGTTGCCGTAAGAATGATATTATTCTCAAACACCGGATCTTTGTATGGCTGAATATCTTTTTCCGTTCCCCATCTGGCAGAACCATACTCAACACCCTGCCGGTACTTCTTGGCGTTCTTTGATCTGTAATACACGATCAGTTTTATTGCCACACCACCGGCAAATCCATAAAGCAGATCCATGTAATACATGCTGGGAAACGGGTCTGCAAATGCACGCTCAAAATAGTTTAAAGTTTCCATCAGCTTATCCCACCCGGTTGCACCATCACTGACCCGGTAAAGCCATGCAATCTTATCTGTAAAATAGCCGCATATGAGATAAGGAAAGTTTGTCAGGAACAATTTTTTCTTATCCAGTGACTGCAGGCTGTTGATCTTTTCCTGCACAAATACCCTCACATCCGCAATCACTTTTCCGGGAATGCTGTCTGCCGGAATAGAAAAGCTGAACTGTTTTGATTTCTGTTTCGGCGATGCACGGCTTCGATGCCATTTTTCACCTTTTTTCTGGCTGCGGGGAGCATCCGGCTTTAAATTCATCATAAGCTCTGCCCCCTGTCCTTCCGGTGTTCTTTGGCCCGCTCCCGGTTCTTGCCTTTTGCAACAACCTCTTTGAAATGGGTAAGTTTTTCCATGATGGAAGGCTTATCCTTCTGCTTCATCTGCTTTCCGACATACTCCTTGAACGCCTGGTTCAGTACATCTGTATCCCGTCCTTTGAAGAACACGAGATATTTCGGAGGATTTTCCGATTTATCCTTTTTTAAGGCATAATCAATCCCATATTTTTTCGCCACACGTTCAAAAGACTTGATGTTGCCATCGTTGATTTCAATGTTGGAAACACCTGCATTCTGGCCGATCAGCTCTTTAACCGTCTGCTTTCCCTGCTTATAAGGATTTTTCCCTTTCTGGTGCTGTGCCGCAAGAAACTTCCTCAACGCAGCACGCAGCACGTTACCGGTAAGCTTCGCTGTTCTGATGGATAAAGCAATCGTCCTTTGGGTAACCTCTTCTTCCATTTTGCAAGACCTCCTTTCTGCCTGCCAGTCTCCTTCACGGCGGTACCAGCAGGTGGTGTATATACTGCTTCATTCTGGCTCCTTTCCACCTCCCGACAATTTGTCGGGAAGTGCACTTATAAATAAAAAAAGCCGACAGATCCAATCTCAATTAAACTGAACCTGTCGGCTATGTAAAACTATATGTAATTGTAATATCTGACTGCCCCTGCAGCCGGTTTATTGCTTTCTCCGGATTACAGGAACCTGTTTCACTTTCTTTCCAACATTCCTTCTCTGCAATGCAAAGACCATATCACTGGTACGCTCAAAAAATCCTATATCTTTCTTCCAGCTCATTCCGCATTTGCAGTGCTGCAATCCTATAAATTGCTGTTTCATTTTCCTGCCACAGTTCGGACAGATTTTGTTGCTTGCTCCCATTATTTTCACATCCTTAAACGGGAATTTGTAGGCTCATTAACAGTATGGGCATTTCTATACTTTTATGATGTCAGCATTTTTAATACTATTTCCCTCTATAAGATACCAAACGTTACTTTCCTGTTCTGCTCCTCTTACGTAAAACTTCCAATATGCATTTGGATATCTTGTATTTAGATAACTGAAATAGTCAAAATCAATTGCACAAGAATGTCCATAAACAATAATCTCTTCAATTTTACATTGATTCTTATCCAGAAAGTTTTTTAATAAGTCAATTCTAATTTCTTTGTAAAATGACTTGCACTTGTCAATTAACTCTGCATATGCTGTTCTAACATAATAGTCTTCAATGCCGTTAATATGTTCTTCTACTTCAATTTCAACATAAGGACCTCTTCCTTTTCCTCTTGGATCATAAGTATATTTTTCGGGTTTAAAATTTCCTTTTGGATATCCTAATTCCAGATTCTCTTCTCCTACTTCACCATGAATATGTAAAATCTGTTGCCATGGTATATCATAAATTTCTTCCAAAGTATGCGTATAGTTGAAAGTAATATAATATCCATCTGAATCAAGAATTTGTTCTAATAAATCATTAGCTTGTATATTACACAAAGAATCATCCGCCTTATCCGCAAATTCATATAATGCATCCTGTAAATTCCCATTCAATTCCACCTGATAGATAATGCTATCACGGTCACTTTCTCTCTCTGATAAATAATCTGGCTCATAACCATCAAAGATTTCCTCAAGAGTGTTAAAGTCTGGACATCCAAGCAGATTTTCAAAATCAGACCAAATATCATTTTCGCGGGATTGATACAAATCCCAAAAATTATCCTGTTCATATTTTCTGGCAATATTCTTAAAGTCTGGATCAAATTTGGTTGGAAGATTATGTGCCAAATCAAATCCATTTCCTATAACAAATAATTTGTTTTTCATAATGTATCTCCTTATATTTATTACCATAGTAGGTCTGTTAAAACTATGTAGAAATGGATGATTTTAACTAATTTATCGTATTAATCTACCACCCACTAAATACCGATTTTCACCCTAATAATAACAGTATACACTATTTTTACATGTCATGGTAGAGTATACCTGATTGTGTTTATCATTTTTCCAGAAGAAACATCGTTGAAAACTGAATGTATAATTTGTCCTCATCCCAACTTGCCATATCCATCATCATACACTGGAACAGCACATCCACATTCTCCAACTGATAAATCCGATTGCAGATCTCCGACATATCTTCCAATAAACCTTTTTGCAACGCCAATTCTTTCCGGTACATCAGGCTCTGCAGATACAATGCTGCCAGATGCTTTCTACTGAAGATCAGTGCCGCAGTCTCTTCACCGTTTACTCTGCATTTCCTCTTTTCCTTTTCTTCTTCTGTCAGACTAAGGACACACTTCACATTTTCTATATACACATCCCCGTCAAAAGATGGCCGTTTTTTCTTAATCCACTGCTTTGCCGCCATTTCCATCCGTTTTCTGTCAAACTCTGATTTTGCTGTCCGGAAAGTCGGCTTTTTCCCTGCAGCATCCATATAAACATTGCTTTTCAGCAGCTTGCCAGCAATACCTCCGTATTCCTCAACACGGAAAAAATAATCAAGAAGCTGGTTCATTTTTGCCTGGCTGTCAACCAGATGGTAACTGTCTTTCTCAAATTCCATTCCTTCAAAATGTACCGGTGCGCTTCCCTTGCTGATCTCTTTCTCAATTGTTCTTAATACATCTCTCTGTGACTCCATCTTATCCTCCAATTCTCTC
Source organism: Blautia sp. HCP3S3_C12 (assembly GCF_052064155.1). Classification (NCBI taxonomy): domain Bacteria; kingdom Bacillati; phylum Bacillota; class Clostridia; order Lachnospirales; family Lachnospiraceae; genus Blautia; species Blautia sp. HCP3S3_C12. The sequence continues at coordinate 33,828 of NZ_JBQHWC010000013.1, forward strand.
TGTCCATTCTCCTGAAATCTACGTTCAAATAAAAGTCCCATTTCTTCATCTGCCCTTTTACCGGCAACCAACAATGGATAAAAAAACAATGCCATAACTACCTGTGCTGCCAGAAAATAAACTACAATCATCTCTGTTCTCCCTGTTCCAATATTCTTCCGATGTTTTCCCATTTAAAAAACGGACTGATTTTTTTCAACACTGCAATCAGATCCGCTTCATTCTCAATCTCAATATCTATAAATTCTATTACACTGACCTCAAGCCCACCGGCTATCTTCTTTAACTGGTCAAGCTTTGGTTTTCTTATACCCAGTTCATATTTCCGGATGGTGTTTTCGTGAATGCCTGCTCTTTTCCCAAGCTGTTCCTGCGACAACCCTTTTTTCTGGCGAAAGTATCTGATTTTTTCTGCTACATCCATCTGCTCAATTCCCTTCTTTTTCTTCGTATCCAAGATTCCCTATTTCCTCTTCCAGTTCTTTTGCTGACAGAACAAAACAGCATACCAGAAATACAAAAAACAGGAAGGTGATAATAATCACACCTAACAACACAATCTCCATCTTCATTCTCCTTGCTCCATGGCCTCATAGACAGAGAAAAAGCAACCAGATCAATAAACCGGCTGCTTCTCCTTCATGGGTTATTCTGTTTTATTATCTTCCAGTGTAAATGCCTCCGCTGTCAGGCGTATCCCCATTGCCATCCCCTGTATAAAATGCTCCCCGTTTTCCATGGCAGCAAGCTGTGCTGAATAATCTTTGTAATCCTGAAACATTTGTGCCAGTTCCGGGGACAGATGGCTGGCAAACTCCACTTCCACGGTATTGCATAATTTCATGGTGTCATGGTATTCTTTCTTTCGGGGACAGCACTGCTCTCTTGGCATGACGCCTTCATAAAACATCTGCTCCATCAATTTTCTGTCCATCTCAGACCTCCGTTTCATTCAATTATCGACACACACCAGTCATTCGTGTAACTCCCGAAACAAGTCCTTTTGCCAGTATAAAAACCGCTTCCAGTAAACGCCATACCAGTATGAAAATACCGATAATCCCACCGACCAACAGGTTCAATGCAAATATACCAACTGTTTCACCAATACCGTAACCGCTGGGTATCAACCAGACAAACATCTTCTGTACCCCAAACGGTATTCCCATCAGGAACAGCAGTTTCCAGTAATCAATACCGCACTCTGCCATACAAAGTGGCCGGAAAACCACTGCCAGAAAGAGAACTGCCATCACCGGCCATATTACTTTTTTCCAAATCTCCTTAACCATTGCTCCAACCTCCTCCATACATATCATGGTTGACCTCTGCCCTGTAGTAATTGCCAATCGTACTTGGAGCATTAAACAGGCAGGTCAGCAAATACGCTTTCACATTCCGGACCTTTGTTGTCGTATCATGCAGGCATTCAAGCACATACTGGATATGGGAATAATTTACCTTCAGAAGCTTATTTTTTACAAACTGATACGGATATTCCGCCCCGCTGATCATAACTGTCTCCCGGTCAATGCTGATAGTCTCAACCAGAAGCTCTACGATCTCGTCTATGTACTCACGGTCACCAGTCCTGCATCCCTGGATTAAAATGTCATAATCAATATTGGTTTTCACAATATCGGTGTATGCCTGTATGACATCCATCGCATCAATCCTATCTTCTGTCCTGTTACCCTGCACTTCCACTGATGGATTGATAAGATCAGTATTACTCATATAATTCTTGTTAATATAAGTATTATTAGGGTCGGTTTTCCCGACCTCTGCACTTCGGTTTTTCCGACTTCCGGACTTCGGTTTTTCCGACCTCCAGACTTCGGTTTTTCCGACCTCCAGACTTCGGTTTTCCAGAACTCCAGACTTCGGTTTTTCAGAAGTCTTGACTTCGGCTGCTTCTGCTTCCTGATTTTCTTCAGCGGACTCGCAATTTTCCTTCTCATCAGCAGACTCCATGCACTCCTGTCTGTCCTTGATCAGAAAACTTTTCACATAAATAATGGCAGGTTTACCTAATCCACGCTTTACACGCTCAATCAGGCCAATCCCTTTTCCGGTATCCAGCTCGGCAAGAATTTTTACTCCCTTATCCTTTCCGCAATTCATATACTGCATAACCTGCTCCAGAGTAAAAATAATGTACACCCTGTCCTCCTCGTCAATCCAGTTGTTTTTGATGGACAAGGACATTCTGTCCAGCATCAGACCATAAAGCACTTTTGCATCGCTGGACAGATCCTTGAAATAGTCATCTGTGAACAATACTTTGGGAATACGGTAAAAAGCAAACTGCTCCGACTCATAACCATGGAAATAATCAAATTCAACATCGTGTTTTGCCATTTTGCTTTCCCTCCTTCCCATTTCTTACTGGCTGTTTTTCCAGTTCTCAAGCAATTCAAAAATGACCTGTTCTATCTGTTGGTTACTGTAATCTTTCGGAAAATACTGCTTCACTTTACCCGGCAGCGTTACTTTTCCCGTTTCTTTCTTTTCTTCGCACAAGATCAGTTCCACAGCAAGCTCCGTCAGTTTTCCCTCTTCACTGTGCTTTTTCAGTTGATCTGCCATTGTCCCGCTTACAGATGCTGTTCTCCCGACAACGCACTGCAGGACCCATTTCTGTTCTTCTTTTGAAAGATAAGAAAGTGATACAGCCGGAGAAACTTTAATATTTCCTCTGTCTACCAGTTCCAGCAATTCCGGAAGAAGTTCCGTCAGCCTGATATACCTCTGTACCTTTCTTCCGCTGTCCCCAGCTTCCTTTCCTACCAGATCGGCTGTCTCGGCATCACTCGCGGTTTCAGATTTCACTCCCTGATGTTTCAAAGCCTCCAGTTTCATCTTATAAGCAAAGGCTTTTTCACTTGGCAGGATGTTATCTCTCTGGATATTGGAATCCACCATGATCACCACGGATTCATCATCCGAATAGTCCCGGACAATCACCGGCATAGTATCCCTGCCTGCCAGCTCACAGGCTCTTTTTCGTCTATGACCGGCAACAAGTTCATAACCTCCCTCTGCTCTTGGTCTTACCAATGCCGGATTAAGTACACCGTAACTCCGGATACTTTCTACAGTTTCGTCCATCTTTTCATCATCCAGAACATGAAATGGATGGTTTTTAAATGGGAATAATTCCGCCAACGGAACTTCGATTACTTTGTCCATGCCAGCATCAGCCGTTTCACTGATACCAAGCAGATCGTCATAAGTGGTTAACTGAATATCCTTCTGTGGTCTACGCACGGTTCAACACCTCCTGCGCCAGCATTTCATAGCTTTTTGCACCTTTACTCCGGCTGTCATATGCAAAAATACTGATACCTTCCGAGGCAATCTCCGCTATCGCTTCTGAACGGGGAATGGAGTTTTCAAATACCCTCATTTCCTTTCCATACGCCTCTTTGACTGCTTTCTTATTCCGTTTGGAATTGTTATACCGGGCGCTGTCCATCGTAAACAGGATACCTTCCACCTCAATTTCCGGATTATAACGCTTTTTTGTTCCTTTTACTACTTTCAGCAGTTCCGTCAATCCATCCGCAGCATAATACTGGGGCTGAACTGGTATCAAGACACTGTTGGCAGCACTCATGGCATTGATCGTCAACATACCCAAAGATGGCATACAGTCGATAATGATAAAATCGTAATCGTCTGTCATCATTTCCAGATATTCTTTCAGAACCTTTTCCCGGTCATCCACCGTAATCAGAGACATGTCCATACCTGTAAGCAGTTTATTGGACGGAATCACGTCCACACCTTCTTTATGATGTAAAACCGCTTCTTTCGGGTCAAACTCTATTCCCATGATGATATTTTCCATCATGTTCTTCAATGTCACCCGGATATTTTTCGGGAACCCCAACCCGAGGGTCAGATGCCCCTGCGGATCGGAATCAACCAACAACACTCTCTGTCCCATTCTTGCCAGTCCAACACCCAAGTTGATGCTTGTGGTGGTCTTGCCGACTCCACCTTTCTGGTTAGACACCGCTATCACTCTGCACATAACTTTATCCTCCTGACTCACTGTCTGTTCTTTTCTACTTCTGCATACACACGATAATACTTTTTTGTCCCTTTATTGGCATACGGCTCGGAAACATCCAACACGTTAATTCGTTTATCCCTTTCAAGGATTTTTTTGAACCATTTAATATCATTTGTTGTTCCTTGAAGCCTAATTTTCAGCATACATATCCTCCCAATCCTGATAGAAGCAGTATTCCGGATAACGGATTTTAATTGCCTCCCAAAAATATCTTGCATAGCCGCAGCAAAAAAGTTCTTCCACGGTATAACAACTGCATTCTTCCAGTTTTCTTTCTGCATCTTCGATATCCAAAACACTGGGCGTTCCATTGCAGTAAAGGTTATACGCCATCCGAACCACTTTCATGCTGCCGCTGGTCTGCCAGCCTTCATACAGACATTCCGGCTTAACATATCCTTCTTTAAAATCATAAATTCTGTCCACATGATCTCTTGTGTCTGAATTTAATCCGAGACAATATACCAATGCCTTGTGGTACACATCCTGGTATCTGCACTTCTGCAGATATTCCATGTAGAATTTCTTGTGTGCTTCGTTCTTAAAAGTTATTGTGCGAGTAGATTTCCCGCTGTTTGCACCTAACGCTGTACCTGTCATCGTCATGACCTCCTATAAAATTTCTAATAATAATGTTTTGATGAAAATTGGGTAATTTTAGAAATTGCGATAACTTGAGTAACTTCGCTGAATATTGTGGATACTCATTTTACTCAAACCATGATGTGAGTAATACTCAATTTGAAGTGATTTTTGACGATTTTTGGCGGTGCCTGACGGTATTTCCGCTTTTTATCCTCAGAACAGGAAAAAGGCCCCGAAAACCTTATAACCACTAGAAAATGCTGTGTTTATAAGGCTTCCGAAGCCTTAAATCATTTCATGTTAAATTTACTTGAAAAGTTCGCTTAAATGCCCATCTGCTTTGCAACTTCTTCTGCAAAGTTCTCTTCTTTCTTTTCGATACCATCACCTGTCTCGTAACGTACGAAACCTTTAACAGTAATCTTAGCACCGTTTTCTTTAGCAACCTGCTCTACGTATTTAGCTACAGACTGTTTTCCATCTTCAGCTTTAACGTATGTCTGGTCAAGAAGGCAGATTTCTTTAAGCTCTTTTTTGATACGTCCTGTGATCATTCCTTCGATAACCTTAGCAGGTTTCTGGGATTCCTTAGGATCGTTCTGGATCTGAGCCATAAGGATTTCTTTCTCATGCTCAATGTATTCTGCACTTACTTCGCTGTCACTTGTATACTGTGGTTTCAGAGCTGCAATCTGCATTGCTACGTTCTTAGCCATTTCTTTAACAGCATCGTTAACTACGTCTGTTTCAACATCTACAAGAACACCGATCTTACCGCCCATATGTGTGTAGGAAGCAACGAAACCGTTCTCTTCTGTAACCTGAGCAAATCTTCTGATGTTCATGTTCTCGCCGATAACTGCGATCTGAGCTGCAAGAGCTTCTTTAACAGTCTTAGTTGTATCAAGTGCCCATGCTTCTGCAAGGAAAGCATCGATATCTGCTGCTGTTGTGTTCATAGCCTGAGCTGCTACATCTGCAACGTAGTTCTGGAACTTTTCATTCTTAGCTACGAAGTCTGTCTCAGCGTTAACTTCTACAACAACTGCTTTCTTTCCGTCTTCGGAAACTAAAGTTTTGCAAAGACCTTCTGCTGCTACACGGCTTGCTTTCTTCTGTGCTGTAGCAAGACCTTTTTCGCGAAGGAATTCTACTGCTTTATCCATATCACCTTCTGTAGCTGTAAGAGCTTTCTTACAATCCATCATTCCGGCGCCGGTCATTTCTCTTAATTCTTTTACCTGTGCTGCTGTGATAGCCATTTCATTTTCCTCCTGAATAATATTCGTAAATCGCCCGGAGGGGCTTTTCCTTTTTCAATGACAGGAAAGCCTGTCGGCTTTCCTGTACTGGTTCAAAAAATTATTCTTCTGTAGCTGCGAACTCTTCAGATTCAGCTTCGATTTCACCGTCTACATCTGCAGTACCCTGTTTTGCTTCGATAACAGCGTCTGCCATTTTGGAAACGATTAATTTTACTGCACGGATTGCATCATCGTTACCAGGAATTACATAATCCAGTTCTTCCGGATCACAGTTTGTATCGCAGATACCGATAAGCGGGATTCCTAATGTATGAGCTTCCTGTACGCAGATTCTTTCTTTCTTAGGATCTACGATGAAGATTGCATCTGGAAGTCTCTTCATTTCTTTGATACCACCAATGTTTTTCTGTAATTTGGCAAGTTCTTTTTTCAGCTCAATAACTTCTTTCTTAGGAAGAACGTCAAATGTTCCATCAGCTTCCATAGCTTCGATCTGTTTCAGTCTTGCAATACGGCTCTGGATAGTTTTGAAGTTTGTAAGCATACCACCTAACCATCTCTCGTTTACATAGAACTGTCCGCAACGCTCTGCTTCTGTTTTGATAGCATCCTGAGCCTGTTTCTTTGTTCCTACGAATAAGATGTTTCCACCGTCTGCTACGATATCAGCGATTGCATTGTAAGCATCGTCAACCATACCTACAGACTGCTGTAAGTCGATGATGTAGATACCGTTTCTCTCTGTGTAGATGTATGGAGCCATTTTAGGGTTCCATCTTCTTGTCTGATGTCCGAAATGTACACCTGCTTCTAAAAGCTGTTTCATTGAAATAACGCTCATGTTTGTTCTCCTTTTTTGGTTAATTTCTTCCGCCCGGTTCTTTTTCCTGGGGACCCAGCCTCACACCGCAGGGCACCATCCGCGGGAATCTCCGAACGTGTATATTTTTGCACACGCAATAGATGCGCATGACTCGCAACTTCTGTAGTATAGCATACAAAAACCCTCCATGTAAAGAGGGTTTTTTGCAAATTTTTTATTATTTTTACAGGTTTTTCAAGATCTGCCAATGCTGTCTTTCAGTTTTTTTTCTTCTTCAGCAGTCAGCTGACGGCATTCGCCTTTTTTCAGGTCATCCGGCAATGTTAATACTCCCATGGAAATTCGTTTCAGATAGACCACTTTCTTTCCTACTGCTTCTGCCATTCGCTTCACCTGATGAAATTTGCCCTCTTTGATCATAAGCTGAATCTCCGAAGACCAACCTGACGGATACTGTTCCAGTTCTGTCTCTTCTACTTTTCTGGTACTGAGGATTTCCAGTTTTGCAGGCATAGTCGGTTTTTTTTCTCCGATCTCCAGGCCCTCAGCAAATCTCTGTACATCTTCTTTTGTCATGCACCCATCTGTGACAGCATAGTAAGTTTTGTCTACATGTTTCTTCGGAGAAAGAAGTTCATGTGCCAGTGCTCCGTCATCTGTGATCAGAAGCAGACCTTCTGTATCTTTATCCAGTCTCCCTACCGGAAACATGCCTTTCCTGTCTGATGGCACCAGTTCCATCACTGTTCTGTCCCGCTTATCCTCTGTTGCACTGACATAACCTGCAGGTTTATGCAGAAGATAATAGACAAATTCCGATGCCTTGGAAATTCTGTTTCCATCCAGAATTATCTCATCCTCTTCACTGACCTTGATCTCCGGTTTCTTTACAGGCACACCATTGACCTGGACTTTTCCCTTTTGAATATATTTTTTTACCTCACTTCTGGTCCCTGCTCCTGCATCTGCCAGAAACTTATCCAGACGAACTGCTTTTCCCATTACATTCTCCTGTTAATCATCATCTGCTTTCTATGGCAGATTTTTTATATCATTCTCTTCTTTTTTCTTACACTGTACATTTTTTCAAAATGAGTAAGACAGTACACTACGCTGGCCAGCAGAATCAGATAGATCAATATCAAAATCTGTACACCATATTTCATGGAAAACATATCCAGTGCATATTCTGTAATTACCAGTGACCAGATATTGGCCCCCATATGAAGCAACATACTGCTGTAAATATTTCCACTCATTTCCAGTATCCATGCAAATGCTGTTCCAAGGATACTTGCGTATATTCCCTGCACCATATTTCCGTGATAAATACCAAAGATCACTCCGGAAATCACTGCTGCCACCGGCAGCTTCATCCAGTCACGCAGACGCAGATAGATTAACCAGCGAAAGATCATTTCCTCTGCTGCCGGCGCAACGATTCCCATCCAGAAAATCATCATAAAAAGTGATTTTCCTTCTGTAATTCTGGTCATGCTCTCCTGATAGGTGGTGCTGTTGATAAATGACTGAAGTATTGCCATCAAAAAGTTTCCATATTGTGCAAGTCCGGCTCCTGCCAGAAGCAAAAGAACTATTTCCGATATAGAAAGCGATACTTTTTTTTGCGCTGGGATCAGGCCGCCGGCAATTCTTCTGACTTTATCTCTTCCATAAAAATACAATGCCGGGATCATAGCCAGGATTCCTGTTAAGCCTGTGAGAAAAATCGTGTGATTATAGTACGCCTCTGCCGAATTCCCTGCTGTTCTTGCAAATACTGCCAGCGCAGTTCCTGCAACGATCTGCGAAATCACAAAATGAATTCCTGCCGGATATCCTGCCCTCCAGATTTTAGAAACAATATTTTGTTTTCGCAGAGGGCTCAGGCGAAAAAATCTACGATTCCTTCTGCAGAATCAACAATTTTCAGAGGTTCTGCCTTTTTAAGCTCTTCTTCTGTTCCATATCCAAAAGAAACCGCAATACATTCCAGACCTGCTTTGCGTGCTCCGTATACATCATGTTCTTTATCTCCGACCATAATAACCTGATCTCTGTGTTTGTCCATATTCAGACGCTTCAGAACTTCTTCGATCACTTCTGTCTTGTTTGTTCTTCGACCATTCATTTCGCTTCCGCCGATTTCTGTAAAGTACCGGGCAAGTCCAAAATGATCCAGAATCTGTCTCACATATACTTCCGGTTTAGAGGATGCTACCGCAAGAATATACCCTTTCTTCTCTAGCTGTGCCAGCATGTCCTCAATTCCCGGATATACTGCATTCTCAAAAATTCCTGTTACAGAATAACGTTCTCTGTAAATTTCCACTGCTTTTTTTGCAGTTTCTTCGTCAATCTGCGCATATTTCTTAAACATTTCCATAAGCGGCGGTCCTACGAAAACCTTCAGTTTCTCAAGGTCTGGTTCAGGCTTGTCGATTCTCTCCAGTGCATATTGAACAGACTTGGTGATACCCTCTCCGGATTCTGTTAATGTTCCATCTAAATCAAACAAAATTACTTTGTACATAGATTCCTCCTGTCTCAGAAAAATTGATATAATATGATAGATTATATCATTGTTTTCCTGAAGCGTCTATGCAGAAAAAATCCAGGGATCCATTTTTATCAGCTTTCCACCTTGAGAAATAACCAACAATTCTATTTCTTTTACATTTTTATCTTCTGTCTCCGGTATGATCCTGTCTCCTTCCCAATGCCAGGGACATTCTGTTTTGTTAATCCGAAAAGACAGAATCTGAACGGAGCCTTGAGATATTATCTGAATTTGCGGGGTATGGGAGCTATCTGTATTTTGTATGCAATAAAACTTAACAGATTCATCTTTTACATGCGTGTATTCAGCAGTATTCCCCTGGTCTTCTTTATTTTGAAGCACTTTGGAATTATCTGTCTTCGTGTTTTCTTTTTCTGTTTTCTTTACTTTATTTTGTTTCTTCTTATTTTTCTTTTTTGATGACTTAGGCGTTGGTGTCTGAGTTGATTTAGGCGTTTTTGTTGGCTTCGGATGTTTCGTAGGTTTGGGTGTTGGTACAGATGTTGATGTTGGAGCGGGATTTTCTGGCATCTTAACAGTGGATTCATTATCCGTCTGGGATGTTGCCTGCATATTGTTACCCGTCTGAGATTGATTATTCCCTGCAGAATTATTATTCCAAGCATTATTACTCTGAACGTTATTATTCTGTGCATTATTATTCTGGACATTATTATCCTGAAAATTATTATCCCACTGAGAATCACTGTTCCATTGACTGCCGTTATTCCAGTCAGTGTTATTCTGTTGTACACCATCCCATTGCTGTATATTATCCTGTGTTCCGTTTCCTGTATCAGAATCATACTGATATCCATTGTCCTGGGTCTGATTGTTCTGTACAGGAGTTTCTGATGTGTTGTCTTCAGTCTGCCAGTTATTTTCCCACGTATTCTCCCAACTGCTCTGATTCCACTGCTGCTGTTCCTGCCATTGCCAGCTACTGCTTTCTCCATTTCCTACATCAATATTAAAGCCTCCCATCTGCATGGCAGAAATAGTCGAAGTCAGGCACAGGCATAAACATACAAATGTCACAATCCAGAGTCTGTTATGATTTTTCTTCACTTTTAGTCATCTCCTTTTCCCACAATCTCAGATTTCTGCTGACTGTATCGTCTAACATTGTTTCTTTCAACTTATATTCTGTCCATAGTGTCTGACCGGCTTCCTTTTGTCCGGTACGGAATAAGAACATTCCATATTCACCGTATCCGGCTGTGTAAGTTTCATCATAAAGAAGCATTTGCTCATAGTAGAATCCTGCATTTTCATAATTTTGCCGATACTCACTGTTTACAGCCAGAAGCTGCAAAATCTTTCGTGACTCTTCTTTTTCTGTGCATTGTTTTTGTAATTTTCGCAGTCCGGTATCTGCCTGTTTACAAATTATTTCCCTGTCTGCTTTACTGCCATTTTGAAATTCTTCCTGATAATAAAGGTCTGTAATATCAGTTAGCTCTTCATAAAAATCAAATGTTTTGGAACCGGATACCAAATCAGAACTAAACAGAAGAAAAACAGTTATTACTGCAAAAGCAATACTACTTCCTGCCAAAACCAACATGTTTTTAATTTTACTCTGGTTTTGTCTCTTTTGGATTCTGCTTAGTTTTTTCTGTACAATCTTCATATTTTGATAACGCATTTCCGGTTTCTTCATACAGCATCTGAAAATAAGCCAGAATAATGACATGTTCCGGATGAATAACAGATAATCTGTTTTTCCACATAAGGCAGATAATGTTTTTCCAAATGTATAAATATCTGTTGCTGCATTTATCTTTCCCTCATATTGTTCCGGCGCAGCAAAACCGGCAGTGCCTGTGCATACTTTATGATGATATTTATATCCATTTACAGCACCGCCCAGATCGATCAGATATAATCTGCCATTCTCACCCAGCATCAGATTGTCAGGCTTCAGATCCCCAAAATAAACCGGTGGTTTCCGACCATGAAAATAGGAGAATACCTCTGAAATCTCCATTCCATATTTAATGATTTCATTTATGGAAAAATGTTTTCCGTCTCTTAAACACTCACCCAGAGATTTTCCCTTGACATATTCCATAACAAGATAGCATTTCCGGTTATCCTCTATATAATCTATCATCTTTGGCAGAGACGGATGTGAAAGCTTCAAAAGCATACGTGCTTCACTTTTGCCGGATGCCGGTATTTCTTTTACCGCCCACAAAACGCCTAGTTCCAGATCTCTGGCAAGGTAAACTTTCCCTCCACCGCCTTTTCCAACAGGCTCCAGAATACAGTAACGCCCTTTTAATACAGTTCCAGATAAATTCACTGGTTCACCTCCTGTTCAATTGTCAAACAGATAAAATCAACAGATTCGCTACTTGCTCATAACCGAATAACTGCTCCGCAGTTTATCTGAGCCAAGCAGATATTCACAATTCGTTTAAAATAAAAATGGAAAATATGATGGAAGAATTTCATCACGTATAGATTAGATAAATACAGAATAGCACATTTCGTTCTTTTTGAAAAGCCCCATTTACAATATATGTAAACAGGGCCTAGTATACGTTACTGTTCACTCCGTTCTCAGTAACGTAGCCAAAATTCATTCCAGATTGCCTGCGGCAATGAAATTTTGGCTTGTATGTCTCGGGATTTTGGCATATTCATGCCAAAACGCCTCGCGGGATAGTGGTGTGTGAACAGTAACTAGTATACCAACAAGTTGATTGATTGCTGAATTTTATTTTTACATTCTGTCCGGTGCTGAGAATCCAAGAAGATCGATGCACGTCTCCAGAACTTTCTTAGTGAGTTTCAGCAACTGGATGAAGGAAGCTTTCTGTGCTTCGTTCTCTTCGCTAAGGATCTTTGTCTCATGATAGAAGCTGTTAAATGCATTGGATACTTCGTAAATATATGCACAGATCTTATGCGGTGCTTTTTCTTCAAAGGCGTTCTCTACAGTTGCACCGAAACCTGTCAGCTGAAGCATCAGGTTTTTCTGACTGTCGTTTACAGGATCAAGGATTGCACCTGCTTCAAGGTTTCCACCCTCTTCTTTGAAACGGTTCAGAATAGATTTGATACGAACGATTGTATACAGAATATACGGACCTGTATTTCCTTCAAATGATGTAAATCTGTCAATATCAAAAATATAATCCTTGGTAGCCTGATTGGAAAGGTCACCATATTTGATGGCTGAAAGCCCTACGATCTCTGCAGTTTCTTTCGCATCTTTATCTTTTACGCTGCGATTCTCAACAATCTTGGTAAACATCTCTTCGTTGATGTCTTTAATGAGAGTTTCCAGACGCATAACGCCGCCCTCTCTTGTCTTGAACGGTTTGCCGTCTTTTCCGTTCATGGTTCCGAATCCAAGGAAGGAAAGCTTTGTATCATCTTTTACAAGCCCGGTCTTTCTTGCACAGCGGAATACCTGGATAAAGTGAAGTTCCTGACGTTTATCTACCACATACAGGATCTCATCCGGGTTAAATAATTTCATACGCTCTACGATTGTTGCAAGGTCTGTAGTTGTATAGAGAGAAGCTCCGTCTGATTTCAGAAGCATACATGGAGGAATCTCTTTTGTGTCGTTCTCTTCTTTTACATCTACTACAAGTGCGCCCTGATCTACATAGGCAAATCCTTTTTCTTTCATCTCCTCAACCATTCCTGGAATATATGGCTGTGCATCGGATTCCTTTTTCCAGAGATCAAACGATACGTTTAATTTGTCATAGTTGCGTTTCAGGTCTGTAACGGATACGTTCATGATATGGTTCCAGAGAGCCATGTATCCCGGTTTGCCCTGCTGAAGAAGATGAGTTGCTTCCAGAGCTTCGTTTCTGTACGCTTCATCCTCTTTGGACTTGCCGCTTGCACATGGATAAATTTCTTCCAGCTCACTGATCGTAAATGGTGCTTTCTCCGGATATTCTCCCGTATAAGAATCATCAAAATAAACCAGCTCCGGTTTTCTGTGTTTCAGTTCTGTAATGATCAGTCCCATCTGAAGACCCCAGTCTCCCAGATGAACATCACCGATTACTTTATGACCTACGAAACGGCCAATTCTCTTAATACTCTCACCAATGATTGCAGAACGAAGATGTCCTACATGAAGAGGTTTTGCAACATTTGGTCCGCCGTAGTCGATGATGATTGTTTTCGGCTCTTTTGCTGCTGATACGGAAAGTTTCTCGTCTGCAGCCATTTCCTTTAAGTAATCTGCAAGGAATTCACCTTTTACTTTCAAATTGATAAATCCTGGTTTTACGACTTCTGTCATGGAGAAAACCCGGCTGTCTTTTAAGTATGCTACTACATCATCAGCGATCATAAACGGCGCTTTCTTGTACGCTTTGGCTCCTGCCATAGCACCGTTGCACTGAAATTCGCAAAGATCCGGTCTGTTGGATACGGTTACTTTTCCGTAGGATGGGTCGTATCCGGCTTTTTCAAATGCTGCGGAAAGTTCTTCCGCCATCTGCTCCATAAGTTTCTTCATTCTATTAACTCCTCAACTAAATATTATTCTCTCAGAAATACATCTTTTCTAAAAGTTTATTTTACAACGACTCTTCTGGAACAAGCTACAGCTACTGCTCCATATCCAATGTGACAGGCCACACTCAGAGATAAGGGATCTAAAACTATCTCCTGTCCCGGAAAAGCCTCTTCAAGTTCTTTCTTAAACTCCAGAGCCTCCTCTTCATTTCCTGCATAGGCAGACTGCAGGCACATTTCTCCACGCTTTACATATTCAGCAAAACGATTTTCCCAATCATTCTGCATAGCTTTCACCATAACCCGCTTAGCCTGTTTCTTACCTCTAGTCTTGGAATAGGCATCCAGCTTATCACCCTGAATCTGTAATACCGGCTTTAAATTCAAAACCGTTCCGATTGCTGCCGCTGCAGGAGTGATCCTGCCGCCCTTTTTCAGATATTTCAAAGTTTCCAAAGTAATATAAATACTGGAATCTGATTTCTGTTCCTCTAAAACCTGTCTGATCTGCAGGGCATCTCTGCCTGCATCTCTCAATGTCAGTGCATCCAGTACAGACTGTTTTTGTGTAACAGAAATTCTCTGATTATCCACTACCTGTACTTTTCCATCATATTCCCGGGCCAGTCCGCTGGCTGTATCACAAGAAGCACTGAGTCCGCTGGACATTGGAATATGCACAATCTGATCATAGCTTTCCAGAAGTGTATTCCATAATCCACACACATCTGCCGGTACCGGCTGTGAAGTGGAGATAGATTCCTCATTTTTCAGACGCTCATAAAACTCTTCCTGAGAAAGAGTAATCCCCTCCAGATAAAGCTTCTCATTAATATAAAAAGGCATAGGAATCACACTAACTCCCAGATCCCTGGCCAGGTCCTGCGTTATGCCGCTGTTACTGTCTGTGACAATGGCCACTTTTCCCATATACATTTCTCCTTTACTTCTAATTCATCCTTCATATAAATAAAATTTCTGTATTGCTGATCATAGGTGAACAGCTGATAGTTTTCATCTATGCAATGTAAAAATACATACTGTGTTTAGTTTAACATAATTTGGGGGCTATCTCAATCCGGAATTTAAAATTTACAGCATAAAATTTTCATATCATAAAAAATAGCATATTAAAAAAAAGAAGCACTGACATTCACATCAGTGCATTCCTTTCATCTTATTCACTTCTAAGCGCATCAATTGGATTCAGATTTGCAGCCTTTACAGACGGAAGCAGACCAAATACCACACCGATCACTGTAGAAAAAAGTACCGCCACCACAATAGACGGAATACTGATAGCAGTCGGTGAACCTGTTACTTTTCCCACAACCTTAGAAAGTCCGATGCCGGTTACAACTCCGATAATGCCTCCAATACTGGTAAGTACAGAAGCCTCTGTCAAAAACTGACCCAGTATTGTCTTTTTGCGTGCACCAATAGCCTTTTTCAGACCAATCTCTTTGGTACGCTCCGTAACCGACACAAGCATAATGTTCATAACACCAATGCCTCCAACCAGTAAGGATATACTTGCGATCCAAATCAGCTGATTGTTTGTGCTTTCACTCAGCTTCTGCATATTTCTTACCTGCTTCATAATATCATCTGCCTTATATTTTAAAGTAGATGTCTTTCCGTTTCCTGCTGAAGGAATCAGCTCATTCAGCACTTCAGCCGCATCATTTCCCACTGTGCTCATAGTATCCGTACTGTCAGCTTTTACCACTGCATTCTGGGGCACATCAAATTTAAAAGAAATTGGCCAACAGCTGTCAGGAATCATCACATTTCCAATAATATTCTCCTGATATGTATAATAATCAGTAAGATTACTAATCGTTGGCTGATAGTTTTCATTTTGGCGAATCACGCCTACCACTGTATAAGGTTCCTGGTTAATTTCCACAGTTTTCCCTACAGGATTCTCCGAGGGAAACAGATTCTGTGCAGCATTGTCATCAATCAGCGCTACCTTATTATATTTTTTGTAATCATCCGTCACAAATCCTCTTCCGGACTGAACCACATAGCCACAGGTTGCCAGATAATTCACATCGATACCATAAACACTTCCACCCTGAAGACTATTGTTATTATTATAAATGGTAGCACTAGAACTGTTGTAATAAAAAGTTGCATTCTCTACGTGATCCAGATCATGAATCTTATCTTTGACATCATCTGTGAGAACCGGTGTCTGACTTGTAGTGGATCCATACTCTGAATCATACTGATTGTCGCCATCATACAGATATATATTTACCGTATTGGAACCAGATCCGATAAGATCTTCCTTAATCTGCTCACTTGTACCCTTGATGGTAGATACAATTGCTATAATAGAAGCAATACCAATAATAATGCCAAGCATTGTCAGAAAGGATCTCATCATATGTGACCATATTCCCTGAAAAGCCAGGCGTATATTTTCAATCATAAAATTTCTCCCTTCTTACTATTGATTATACATATAGTCCAAAGTTACCTCGTTGGTTTTTGCGCCCTCAACAGCATCCTTGCCATAAGGGAATGCCAGCTTGTCATCGCTGCTGATACCGCCCTTGATGATGATATCATAACCGCCGTCCACAGTTGCGCCCACTCTGATTTCCTGCTTTTTCAGAATTCCGTTATCATCCTTGTACACATAGTTTTTTCCGTTTTCACTCTTTACAAAAGCCTTGGATAAAACCATGCTGCCATTATCAGCCGCTGAATTCTGGAGCTCCACCATTACATAATCCGGTGTATCAAACTGCAGGCTTTTATCGTCAACAACAGCGGTAAATGCATAATAGGACACATTGGGATTATTATCTCCATAATAATTGTAAGAATCTACCGGATATTCAGATACATCCATTATTTCCGCCTCAAATTGTCCTGATGTATAACTGGTACAGCTTAGCTTTGTGCCCTCTTTCACAGTATCCAGCATCAGTTCGCTGACAGCGCCTACTACATAGTAACCATCTTCACTCTTTACCTTGAGCAATGCTTTACCGTCTGTAGTTGTACCACTGGACACATCTCCCACATAGGAAACAATTCCATCCAGCTTACTGCTTACAAGCTTCTTATTTGCTTTCTTTTCCAGTTGTGAGATCTTGATATCACTCTCCTGGATATCTAGCTTCAGACTTGCTATCTTACTGTTCTGATATTTGATCGCATCTGCCCTGGAAACAGTTGTCCCCGCAGGTTCGGTACTGTCTCCGCCGCCACTGCCATCGTTATCTGCATCATCATCGTTTTCATATCTGGATGCATCTGCCAGAGTAAATTCCACCTCTGCAAACTCATATACCGATTTCTCCAGCAAGCTTCCGTTGATCAGATAATATCCTGTACAGGATTCCTTACGGTCTTCATAATTTCCAATTTTATCTAACTGATGAAATTCCAGCTGATACCAATATCCTCCCTGATGCTCTATCTGGGTTCCATCCTCACTGTAGCCTGCCATTTTATTGAAAAAGCCACCTGTCACAGTAACCTTTTCTTTGGCACTGCTACATAGAAATATATATGGATCCTCCTCTGTACCGGTTCCTGCATAGGGGATAGTCTTACCATCCAGCTTCTGATAAAAAGGCTCTTCACCATCTGTCATATTCTGATCAATGGTTGGCGTAGGTGTTGGTGTCAGCTGCGAAGAATCATCAAAGGAATTCTCTGTTCCATCTCCGAAATCACTGGCAGAAGGATCTCCATAAGCAGGTGTATCATTAATGCTCTGTTCTGTATCTTCTTCAGTATTTGTTTCCTCACTCTGTCCATTCTCTGTTCCTTCAACAGCTTCCGTCTCTCCGTCCACCTCTCCTCCATCTGTAAAAGCATTCAGCAACAGGGGACGAAATGCTACAGCCAGATAATTACCGTTCATATCTGCTGCAGAAGATAAAGTTGTATCCGGAGCCAGATCATCCCCGGAATCTGTGGCACTGCTATCAGGAACATCGGAACTGTCTGCATTTGCTCCTCCGTCAGACTCTTCCACCGGACCGCCATTCTGAAGGCTTTTCAGTCTGGCCTGTGCTTTGTTCAAATCCTGTTCCTGTTTTTGTTTTTTCAGTTTTGCAATATTTAACTCCATCTCTACCAGGGTAGTATCAAAGGAAATCAGCGGATCTCCTTTTTTTACAGCATCTCCCTTGGCTACATACACCTGATCAACGATCAGGTCTTTATCCCCGCTTACAGTCTGAGAAGCACTGGCTGTTACGGTTCCATCAATGGTAGTATTGCTGGAATAATACTGCTGCAGAAGGCCGCTGACTGGTGTGACATTTACTGTCTTCACACTGTTTTTTTTCATCTGCATCAGTCCCGCACTAATTCCGGTACCTGCCAGAGCCACTACCAGTATACCGGTGATTATTTTTCTGGATTTTCCCATGAAATCACCTCTTTTCCTGAAGGATACCATCTTTTATGGTAACCACCCTTTTCGCATGGGAAGCAATCTCCGCATCATGAGTGATCATAAGCACTGATACGCCTTCCTCATTTAGTCTCTGAAAAAGCTCCATTACCTGAGCTCCCGATTTACTGTCCAGAGCACCTGTTGGCTCATCTGCCAGCAGAAGCTTTGGATTATTCACAATTGCCCTTGCAATAGCAACTCTCTGCATCTGTCCTCCGGACAGCTGGTTCGGCTTAAAATCCACACGATCTGCAAGTCCCACTCTTTCCAACGCCTTCCGCGCCCTTTCTCTACGTTCCTTCTTTGGAACCCTGGCATAATTTAAGGGCATTTCCACATTTGCCAGTGCACTCTGCTTTGGAAGAAGATGAAAGCTCTGGAATACAAAACCGATCTTATGAAGTCTGATATCCGACATTGCATTTTCAGAACAAGCTTTAATATCCTGTCCGTCCAGGTAAAAGGTTCCCTCTGTCTGTTTATCCAGGCAGCCTATAATATTCATAAGTGTGGTCTTTCCTGAACCGGAAGGTCCCATAATTGCTACATATTCTCCCTCTTCCATAGAAAAATTCACATCTTTTAATACCGGAACCTTCATCTTTCCCTGCTGGTACTCTTTATAAATCCCTTTCAATTCCAGTATCATTGAATTCCCTCCGTATCCTCATCCGCACTTATACCCGGAGCTTCATCCATAGGGATCAAATCCTCATTTGGATCCAGTGTATCCTCAGAATCGTCAAAATTCTCGACGTCTTCGTCACTACTCTCTTCTATGGGTTCCATATCCACAGAATCATCCGGCATTGCATAACTGTCTGCTCCTGTCATATCCATACTGAGGTCATCCTCACCTTCACCAAGAGTCTGGGTAATATCTCCCTCTTCTGTAGTTTCCCCTTCCTTCAGGGCATCTGTAGGAAACGCAATACTATCCTTCTTGGTCAGTCCGTCAATAATCTCATATTCGCCCAGATCATCGTCATGTTTTCCAAGAGTTATATATCTTTTTTCCAGCTTTTTCTTATCATTGACAGCCCATACATAAGGCTCGTTGGTATCAGCATCCACAATATAATAATCGCTGAGCCACAGGCCTTCCTTCAGTTCATCCTGCCCGATATCTCTTTCTATATATACATGCTGTCCCAGCATCAATCCGTCAGAAGAATCCAACTCCACATAAAATGGATAGGAGGTAGATGTTGTCTGTTCATCTGAGCTGCTGCTCATACCCATCATATTCATATCATCATTGCTCTCAGATGTTCCATTATTCATATCAATACTTCCCATGGTTCCTTTCCATGTCTTTGTGCTGTCCACGCGGGAACGGATAATCACAGCTTCTCCAGGAACAACAGAATCTCTGTTCTGCTCATTTACCTTTCCTTTCACTCTGTAGGAACCGGTACTCAGAATAGTAATAAAAGCAGAACTGTCAGAATTACTGCTTCCGCCTGACATTACATCTGAAGAATCACTGTCATCCACTGTATCCCCGTCATCACTGGTCATTTTGGATGTATCGATTTTCTGAATCACACCGTCAATTTCACTTCTCACCTCTGTATTGCCGGTAGCATTCTGGAGCTTTTCAATTTCTGCAGTCTTACTCTTCTGATTATATTCATTTTTTTTCAGATTCATTTTATTGGTTTCGATTTCAATTGTATAGGAAAGCTGATCCTCTGACTTTGCTTTCTTCTTCTCTGCTTCCAAAGTAGCAATCTGCTCTGTAAGGCTCACTTGTTCATTTTTCAGCCTGTCCAGATCCAATTTTGCCTGCTGCAGATCATCCTGAATGCTGCTGAGATCATATTCAAAAAGAAGCTGTCCGGCCTTAACCTCATCTCCGGTCTTTACCTGAACTTCCTTTACCTTACGTCCACTCTCTATCTTAACACTCACCGTTTCCTGGGGCTCTACCACTCCGGCAAAACGATTCGTTGCCGCTGACTCCACTCCGGTAAGAACACTGACCTTGGAAACATATACAATGGAATCATTATTTCCACTCTGACCGTTGCCGTAAAAATGATACCAGACACCAGTACCAATAGCACCGACTGCGATAAGGATTCCCAAAACGATAAGAATTCGTTTCTTCATAATTACCTCCTTGCTGCTGTTGTATGCCTACTTACTTTAGCTATTATACACTCTTTCTTTTCAGCAGCCGAAATCTTTACTTTCCTATAATAGCAGATTCCTCTCGAAAAGGAAAGCTTTGACGCTAAATGATGCAGATTTCACAATTTTTTCACCATTTTTTTATGAAATTCGTTCATAATTTATGCATTTTTGACATTTTTTAAAAAATCTGGTAAAATAGTGTGGAATTATTTTGAAAGGAAAGAATACGTATGAAGATTATCAAACGTCTCCTCCCGGTTCTCTTCTCATTACTGTTGGTACTGGCTCTGTCTATGCTCTGTGGCTGCTCCCGTACAGACAGCTCAGATGCAGAAGAAGTACTCAAAAGTGAACTGGATCAACTGAAAAATCTGGATTCTGATACTACCCAAAAATATATTTCCTATACTGAGATGTTTCCGGATGCAACAGAAAATACCAAACTGTCCGACGAAATACAGAATGTATTTTCTCTTTTCTTCCAGCAATTTGATTATAAAGTTCTGGATGTCAGCGTCGACGAAGATAAAAAAAATGCCCAGGCTTCTCTTGAGCTTACCACCATTGATGCAAAATCTCTTGCAACAGATTTTGCAGCAGAACTGCTCAGAACCAAAATCACAGAAGCTGCCCAGGCAAAAGCAGGAAATATTAAAGATTCCTCCAAATCTCTGGAAGGTCATTATCTGATACTGAATCAGCTCCTCACAAATAATAAGTATGATTCAGCAGTAACAGATTCTACCATTCAACTGACCAATAAAGGTGACGGTAAAAAAGAGAAATGGGAGATCAGACGGAATTATTCCCTGGAAAATGATCTTGTCGGCGGTCTCATGGTCTATCTGTCAGATCCCGATATTCTTTCTCCTGAAGATACTCTGACCGTATACTTCAATACACTGAAAAAAATGAATCTCGAAGAAATGAGCTCTTATCTTGGCGTTGTAGATATAATGAATACCTCTGATTCTGTAAAGAATTCTATCGCGGAAGCACTTGTAGAACAGGTACATAAGAATTTTAATTTCAAAATTAAGACAAGCAGCGTCAATGGCTATAATGCTACTGTCACTACGGAAATCACAACTTTTGACAGCAATGCCATTCTCAGCGATTATCAGCACAGTCTGGATGATTATCTTGCATCTCCGGATTCCGTCATTGACGGATCGCAGAAGCGATATGATAAATCTCTGGATCTGCTTTTGAAAAGCATTGAGAGCAACACTGCCTCTGCTACCTCCGATGTGGATTTCGTCCTGATCAATGATGGTACTTCATGGAAATTGCAGGACGAAGGACGCACTCTGGGAGATGCGATTTTTGGCACTCTGACCACCTCACCCTTAGATGATTCTTCTGATTCAGAATCATAATCCCAAAAAACAATAATAAAAATGGTTTCATAAACAAGCTCGTCCAAGTTTATGAAACCATTTTTTATGATACAGAAATCTTTTCTCACATACCAGTAATAATCTTAATAAACAGAAGTGCCAGTACCACAAGAATAATCGGGCGCACAATTTTACTCCCATTTTTCATTACCATTCCAGACCCTACATAATGTCCTGCAATTGAAAAAGCAGAAGCTGCAAGTCCCAGAAGAATTACAATTTTACCACTAAATAAAAATACGGCAAGAGCCATTACATTGGAGGAAAGATTTGCAAGCTTCATAGTCCCCGAAGCTTTTGATACCGGAAGTTTTGCCACCCCTGTATAAAGAATCAGAAGAAATGTGCCGGTTCCAGGTCCATAAAATCCATCATAACACCCCACTGCCAAAGAACACGCAGCACACAGAAGCCATTGTTTTCTTCTGGAAATGTCAGTCTGAATATCTTCTTCCAGATTTTTCTTTTTCAAAACATAAAAAGCCACAATGGGAAGTATGGGAATCAACATCCATTTCAGAAGTTTGTCACTTGCTGTCAACGCCAGGTGTGCCCCTACAAAAGAGCCCAATAGCGCCATGGAAATGCAGGGCAATGCCAATCCCCAGTCTACAAATTTGTTTTTGCACAGACGAACTGTGGAAATTGCTGTACCTGTTGCAGAAGACAGCTTATTAGTTGCTATGGCATTGTGCATGGGAACTCCCGCAAGCAAATATGCAGGCAGGGAGATCAAACCTCCGCCGCCTGCAATAGAATCTACAAATCCTGCCAAAAAAACCATGGGGCATACAATCAAAAAACACGAAATTGTAAGTGTCATTTTCAGTTTTCGTCTTCCTCCGGTCTTACCTCCAGATCCAGTTCTTTAAGCTGTGCTTCACTTACCACACTCGGTGACTGAGTCATCAGACAGGAAGCATCCTTTACCTTCGGGAATGCAATTACATCACGGATACTGTCAACCTTTGCCATAAGCATAACCAGACGATCCAGTCCATAAGCCAGTCCTGCGTGAGGCGGAACTCCATATTTGAATGCATCCAGAAGGAATCCAAACTGCTCATAAGCTTCTTCTTTGGTGAATCCAAGTTCTTTAAACATTCTTTCCTGAATGTCATCCTGATGAATACGAACACTTCCACCACCAATCTCATTACCATTAAGAACAATATCATAAGCTTTTGCGCGAACCTTACCCGGATCTGTATCCAGTAATGGAAGATCCTCTTCCATCAACATTGTAAATGGATGATGCATTGCTGTAAAACGGTTCTCTTCCTCACTCCACTCAAGAAGCGGGAACTCTGTTACCCATACAAAACGATACTCATTCTTATCCAGAAGATCCATCTGTTTCGCAAGCTCCAGACGAAGGGCACCCAGTACATCATAAACCAGCTTCTTTTTATCTGCGGCAAAGAGAAGAAGGTCTCCCGGTTTTCCGTCCATAGCAGCAACCAACGCATCCATCTCTCCCTCTGTCATGAATTTTGCAAAAGAAGATTTTCTTGTGCCATCTTCCGCAATGGCAATATATGCAAGGCCTTTGGCACCGTATCCTTTAGCAAATTCAACCAGCTTATCAATCTTTTTACGTGGCATAGCGCCCTGTCCTTCTGCATTGATACCACGGACACTTCCACCATTCTCCAGCGCAGAGGTAAATACACTGAAACCACAATTTCTAACTACGTCACTTACATCATGAAGTTCCATGCCAAAACGCATATCCGGTTTATCAGATCCAAATCTGTCCATAGCCTCCTGCCAGGTAATACGCTGAATCGGAAGTTTTACTTCAACATCCAGAACTTCTTTAAACAGATACGCCAGGAATCTCTCATTTACATCAATAACATCATCCACATCTACAAAAGAAAGTTCCATATCGATCTGTGTAAATTCAGGCTGTCTGTCCGCACGGAGATCCTCATCACGGAAGCATCTTGCTATCTGAATGTATCGGTCATATCCGGAACACATCAGAAGCTGTTTGTAAAGCTGCGGAGACTGAGGCAGTCCATAGAAATGTCCCGGATGAACTCTGGACGGCACCAGATAATCTCTGGCTCCCTCAGGAGTACTCTTTCCAAGCATAGGAGTTTCAATTTCCATGAATCCCTCTTTTGCAAAAAACTGTCTGGTAAGCATCATTACTTTGCTCTTCAGCATAATATTTTTCTGAATATCAGGTCTTCTCAAATCCAGATAACGATATTTCAGTCTGATCTCATCTTTTGTCTTGCAGTTCTCTTCAATTGGAAATGGCGGAACTTCTGCTTCTGACAATATACGAAGAGAGTTTACACGAAGCTCAATCTCACCTGTTGCCAGATTTTTATTAACAGCACCGCCTCTTTCTTCTACAACACCGGTAACTGCAATTACAAATTCGCTACGAAGTTTTCCTGCTTTTGCAAATCCATCTGCATCAATGCTGCCATTCTCAAAAATCAACTGCATGATTCCTGAACGGTCTCTTAAATCCACAAAAATAATGCCGCCTTTATCACGGGCTTTCTGAACCCATCCCATAAGAACGATTTCTTTGCCCTTCATTTCTTTTGTCACTTCTGCACATCGGCATGTTCTGTGCAGTCCCTGCATACTTTCTGCCATGGTTTTTCCTCTTTTCCTGATTTTATAATTTATAAATAATTGTTCAGTAGGCTTACATTTTATCTCTGAAAAATTCTACAAATTCTGTATATCCTTCAGCATTCATCTGATCCTTCTGGAATTTTTTGTTTTTCTTCATAATCGAAATATTAACCTGTGTTCCGGCATTTCTTTCTTCTCTGGCCTGTTCCAGAATCTTCAGAAGCTTATCTGCAGGCATATTTTTCTCGATAAGATATGCTTTCTTTCCATTTTTTGTAGGAATCTGGTAATCTCTCTCCAGAAGCAGCATAACGATTCTCTCAAATCCGATAGAAAATCCACAGGCAGAAGTATTGTTGCCTGTAAATTTACCGATCATCTCATCATAACGTCCGCCGCCGCCAACGCTACCGCCAAACTCATCCATGGAAATTTCAAAAATCGGACCTGTATAATAAGACATTCCACGAACCAGTGTGGGATCAAATGCCATTTTAAAGTCTGCTGATTTTACAGATTCCACTGTAGTGATAATTGTTTCCAGATCCTCTGCAACCTTTGGATCCAGTACATCCTTTAATTTATCTTTGCAAAAACGCACGCCCTGAATATCTGAAGTAATTTCCTGGAACATGCCCAGATAAGTATCAATACAATCCTTTGCAAACCCTTCTTTTTCCAGTTCCTCTGCCACACCTTCCAGACCGATCTTGTCCATTTTGTCCAGAATGATAAATACTGTGTCAAAGCTCTCCTGTGGGAATCCACTGTACTGTGCCATTGCTTTCAGGATCTTTCTGTCATTGATACGAATTGTAAAATTATGAAAATCCAGTTTTCCCAGCAGCGTAGTGGTTGCAAGTACCAGTTCAATTTCTGCCAGATAAGTAGGCTCTCCCAGAATATCAATATCACACTGCATAAACTGACGGAAACGTCCTCTCTGAGGTCTGTCCGCCCTCCATACATTTCCCATCTGAAGTGCCTTAAAAGGAGCAGGAAGCTCATTGGCATTATTGGAATAATATCTGGAAAGCGGAACAGTTAAATCATAACGAAGACCTGAATCCACCAGATCCGCCTCTGATTCTGCCTTATCCAGCTTCAGCTTTTCTCCACGTTTTAATATCTTGAAAATAAGCTTTTCATTCTCGCCACCCTGTTTACTGCAAAGATTCTCAATATGCTCTACACATGGGGTCTCAATTGCAGAAAATCCAAATGTTCCATAAGTCTCACGAATCATGTTCATCACATAATTCCTGATTTCCATCTCTCTTGGTAAAATATCCTTCATACCGGTTACCGGTTTCTTCTTTAATGCCATTTTTTCCTCCTCTTATCCTGTCAGGCTTTCTCTTTATGAACAACTCTCTGGAATGCCAGAAAAACCTGCATATCAAAATTTTTCACTTCATCAATCATCAGTTCCATCACAGTCCCCATATCAAACCCTTTTCTGTAAGGCCTGTCAGAGGTCAAAGCTGCATATACATCACACACTCTGAGGATTCGGGCTCCTATAGGAATTTCCTTCCCAGCTTTATTGGAAGGGTAACCGCTGCCATCATAATTCTCATGATGATACAGGATACTTTGCAGAACAAAGTCCGAATACCCCTGTCCCTTTAGTTCCTCATATCCCAGTGTGGAATGCATCCGTACATATTTCAGTTCCTCAATAACCAGCGGATCGCTTTCCTGTCCATTAATGTACCCTGTAAGTTTCAGTTTGCCAATATCATGAAGCATTCCGGCAATGGCAAGCTGATAACACTGGTCATGGGGCAATCCCAATTCTTCTGCCACTGCATAAGCCAGATTGCTAACTACTACTCCATGATGCAGTTCTTCAGAAAGATCAAATTCAAGAATACGCTTTTCTGATCCAGATGTCGTCTTCAGTGCTGCATTCAAAACCTTACCTCCAAATACTTAAAGCCATTTATCAACTGCTGTCCGTTTTCTTTGGATCATCTCATCAATACGGGAAATATAATTGGAAACATCCTTTACATTTTCCACTCGTTCAATTCTTTTTCCATGATCAAAAACCAACTTTGAGGATCCTCCTGCTCCAAGAGCAATGATCGGCTGTTTTTCCTCCATAATCAGTATATTGTAAATTCCGGCTTTGTCAACCTTTGCATAGCCAACATTTTCGAAATTTCCCTTCATATTTTTCTGTCTGTACAGATAATATGGTCCCATTCCCATCTCGTATGCAGTTTTCATGGTCAGATCCATGATCTCCTGATTATTCTCAAAGGACATTTCCTGATATTTTTCTTTGAAAATATTCAGGCGGGCAGCACGTTTTACAGCCAGCGAATGAACCGTCATACTATCCGGTGCAAGCTCCTGTATCTGCTCAAGTGTACGCTCAACCATAGAAATATCTTCCCCCGGAAGTCCCACGATCAGATCCATATTGATATTATCATATCCCAGTTCCCTTGCCAGATAAAAAGCCTCCTTGGTCTGTTCTACTGTATGGCGTCTGCCTATGAGGTCCAGGGTTTCCTGATTCATTGTCTGGGGATTTACAGAAATCCTGGTTACCGGATACTCCCGGATTGCCTGAAGCTTCTCCCTGGTAATACTGTCCGGTCTTCCGGCCTCAATTGTAAATTCAGCAAGGCTCTCATATCCAAACGCCTCTCCTAACGTATCCAGAAGCTTACGCAGCTGATGGGGCAGAAGCGTTGTTGGAGTTCCCCCACCGATATAGATTGTGTCCAATTTTCTACCCTGCATTAAAAATGCTGTTTCCCTGATTTCTTTACAGAGTGCCTCTATATATTCGTCCGTTCTCTTTTCCCACACTTTCAAAGGATAGGAACTGAAAGAGCAATACAGACAAATACTTGGACAGAAAGGGATTCCTATATAGAGACTATAACCATTCTCATAATCAATATCCTTTAAAATCTCCCTCTCTCTGTTTGCAATTGTAACAGCAAGGGCAGTTTTTTCCGGACTGACTAAATATTTCTCCCGCATTTCCCGGGCAGCCTCGGTGTTCTTCATCCCGGACTCAATCATTCCCATTGCCAGCTTTGCCGGCCGGATTCCTGTAAGATTTCCCCAGGGAAGAATACGCCCGGTCAATTTAACCAGAAGCTGATACAACGCATATTTCAACGCATCCTTATTCTCTTTTCGCAAAGCATGAGGATCTTTTACAGTCAGTTTATCTTCTCCTATCACATCTGCCGAAGCAACACCTTTTCTTTCTGTAAAACCTGCTGTTACATTCTCCCTGCGATCATAGCTTATTTTATATGTTCCATTCTCCCGTTCCACACGGAAGCGGAGGTCATACTCTCCTGCTTCCGCTTCATCATATAGAGTATGTATCTCCGCTTCGGGATAAAATGCTTTTATCAGTTCATAAACATCATGCTCAAATTCTCTGTCCAGAAATAAAATATCTATTTTATACAAATGGATTATACCTCTTTTCATAACCAATAGTAGTAGATACATCATGTCCGGGATAAACCTCAGTCTCTTCCGGAAGTGAATCCAGAAGCTTATGCAGACTTCTCACAATATCCGAAGCACTGCCTCCCGGAAAATCAGTTCTCCCAACAGAGCCACAGAATAAGGTATCTCCGCTAAATAAGACACCTTCATCCTTCAGATAATAGCAGCAGCTTCCTTTAGTATGTCCGGGAGTATGAATTATCTGTATCGAAAAACCAGCTGTCCGGAATACATCCAGGTCATCCAAAAAAACATCCGGCACTATTGAACAACTTTTTTCGTAGTGACAGGTCATATTCATAACGGGTTCTCTCAGCATCTCTTCTTCCTGACGACAGGCATAGACCGGAATATGGTATTTTTCTTTTACTGCTTCCACAGCTGTAATATGGTCAAAATGTCCATGAGTCAGAAGAATTGCCACAGGCTTCCCGTCCATCTGCATAACCATCTGTTCAATCTTTTCCGGACAGTCTGCCGGATCAATAATGATCATCTCACCGGTTACTTTATTTTTCAGGAAATAACAGTTTGTATAAACCGGTCCCAGAATACACTTCTGTAATTCTAAATTGTTCATATACTTCCTTTCTCAGATAACACGATCAGTCTCACTACTCGTTCATAACCAAATCAACCGGTAGTTCTCTCTACATCAATAACACTTTCCACCTGACGGATTTTCTCAATAAGGGATCTCAGTTCCTCTTTGCTGGAAATTTCAAAGCTCATGGAAATCGTTGCCTTCTCCTGCTTATTGGTCCGGCTGTTAATACTGCGAAGGTCAATCTTGCGTTCTGTAAAGATCTTTGACAGATCCACCAACAGACCTGTTCGGTTATTTGCATAAACCTGGATTCCAGCCATATATTTCTCCACTGCTTTCACATCAGGCTGCTGCCATTCTGCCTCAATCAACCGTGTACGGTCAATCTCTGACATGTTCAATACATTTACACAATCTGTACGGTGAATAGTGATTCCGCGTCCTCTGGTAACAAATCCAACAATCTCATCTCCCGGAATAGGATTACAGCACTTGGAAAAACGAACTGCCACATCATGGATTCCCTTCACCACAATGCCGCTCTTGCTCTTGGCAATATGAAGCTTTTCCTGTCCTTCAGCAGCTTCAAGAACCTGCTCATCTGTAAGATTCTTCTTGTTCTCCTTATCATAAGCTTCTACCAGTTTATTGAAAACCTGGCCTTCCTTCAAGCCACCATGACCAATAGCCGCCAGCACAGAATCCCAGTCACGAAATCCATATTTACGCATCACTGCCTCAAGATATTGCGTTTTTGTATAAGAAGTAATTTTAAATCCCTTGGCTTTTGCATACTGGGTAAGCATCTCCTTACCCTTCAGGATATTATCTTCCTTCAGTTCCTTTTTGAACCACTGATTAATCTTGTTTTTCGCCTGAGTACTCTTGACCAGTTTCAGCCAGTCACGGCTGGGTCCCTGGGAATTCTGTGAAGTAATAATCTCAATACGGTCACCATTCTTGATCTGATATTCAATAGGAACCAGTTTACCATTCACCCTGGCACCTACCATTTTATTACCTACCGCACTATGAACACTGTAGGCAAAATCTACAGGTGTGGAACCACTTGGCAGAGTTTTCACATCTCCTAACGGAGTAAAGCAATATACATTGTCTGCAAAAAGATCCAGGTCATTCTTCAGAAGACTCATAAATTCCTTATTATCAGACATATCTCTCTGCCACTCCAGGATCTGTCTCAGCCAGTTCAGCTTTTCCTCCTCGCTCTTGCCGACAGGCGCTTTGCCATCAGAAGATTCTTTATATTTCCAGTGAGCTGCAATACCGTATTCTGCAGTCTTATGCATCTCAAAGGTACGGATCTGGATTTCAAAAGGCTGACCGTTGGGACCGATCAATGTAGTGTGTAAAGACTGATACATATTTGGCTTTGGCATTGCAATATAGTCTTTAAACCTGCCGGGGATCGGCTTATACATTTCATGAATCACACCTAAAGCCGCATAGCAGTCCTTAACTGTATCCACCAGAATACGGACTGCAAACAAATCATAAATCTGATCAATGGTTTTGTCCTGATTGACCATCTTTTTATATATACTGAAGAAATGCTTTACACGACCATCTACCTGAGCCTTAATGTTCGCATCTTCCATATGTTGTTTGACTTCTTTTACAATAGCACCAACAAACTTTTCCCTCTCACTCTTTCGCAGAGCAACCTTTTTTACCAGATCATAATAAACATCCGGCTTCAGATATTTGAGAGAAAGATCATCCAGTTCTACCTTGATCTTGGAAATACCAAGACGCATGGCAATGGGCGCATAAATATCCATCGTCTCTCTGGCTTTCTCCTGCTGCTTCTCCGGTCTCATATACTGAAGCGTACGCATATTATGGAGACGATCCGCAAGCTTGATAAGAATTACACGTATATCCTTAGCCATGGCCAGAAACATTTTACGAAGGTTCTCTGCCTGCACTTCTACCTTATCTGCAGAATAAGACAGCTGTCCCAGCTTGGTAACACCATCAACCAGAAGTGCCACCTCTGAGCCAAATTCCTTTTCAACCTCCTCATAAGTCATCCATGTATCCTCTACTGCATCATGGAGAAGACCTGCAACAATTGTTTCTTTATCCAACTCCAGATCCGCCAGGATAATCGCCACACATAACGGATGGATAATATAAGGTTCCCCAGACTTACGTTTCTGATCTTTGTGAGCCTCACTGGCAACCTTATAAGCTTTTTCTATCATAGAAATATCAGTGGAAGGATGATACTTCAGCACACTGTTTATCAGCTCTCTGTACAGTACTTCCGGACTTGTAAAATCATGCATGGATTTTACAGCAGCATCTGCCCTCTTTACAGATTCAAGCTTCTCCTGTTCTGTCTGTATACCATCTTTTTTTTCTTCTGTATTTTTTATTGTCTCTGCCATCTGTATCACCTGCCTGTCCCGCACAACCAGCTGTGCTTATTTGCCTTCATAACAAATCACGGATTCTACATCATATCCCTTAAGTCTTTCCCGTCCATGCAAACCGGCCAGCTCCATAAGGAATATCACTTTTACAACTTCGCCACCCAGCTCCTCTACAAGCTTTATGGCAGCTTCAATGGTTCCGCCTGTAGCAATCAGATCATCCACAATTGCCACTTTCTGTCCCGGTTTGATGGAATCCTTATGCATTTCAATGGTAGCGCTGCCGTATTCAAGATCATAACTTGCAGATACAGTCTCACGAGGAAGTTTGCCTTTTTTACGAATAGGTACAAATGGTTTATGAAGATTATACGCAATAGGCACACCAAAGATAAAACCTCTGGATTCTGCTCCTGCGATCACATCTACATCCACATCCTTCAGGAATTCCTGCATGGAATTAATTGCAAGCTGAAGCCCCTCTGCATCCTGCAGAACACTTGTGATATCTCTGAAAATAATTCCCGGTTCCGGGAAATCCGGTATACTTCTAACGTACTCTTCAATTTTCTTCATCTTAATTTTCCTCCAGAAATTTACAATGTAAACTCATAAATAATTTATAGTATAGCATCTTTTCATTACAGAATCAATCCTTTGAAAAAAACTGCACTAGCAATAATTCTGAATGACAATCTGAATATCTTCTCTTCCTCTGAACTGATTGATTTCCGGATAATAAGTAACAGAAACAGATGATCGGTCTTTGATAAAACGTACAAATTCATCTGCTTCCCCAAAATAGACTCCATCCATCACCGTCCCCTGAGGATCCATCAGTCTGACCTTCGCCACATTTCTGTTTCGTCCTACCACAACCGCGTCCAGAACCTTTAAGCCTTTCTGAGCAAATAATGGTTTTGTATTCCCTTTTCCAAAGGGTTCCAGAAGGGCAATCTGTCTGATCAGGTTTTTAGTGATGTAAGAAATTGGCATAGGCACATCAATTACAATTTTAGGTTGTAAGTCTTCTTCTGTAAGTGAACAGTTCTGATTCAGTCTTCTGCGGAATTTTTCTATATTTTTTTCTTCTATGGAAAGCCCCGCAGCCATAGGATGCCCCCCAAACTGGATCAGCAGATCTGCGCATCTGACAAGCTCCTCATACATGGAATAAGCTTCAATGGACCGTCCGCTTCCCTTGGCACTGTTTTCTCCCTTCGTCAGTACAAAAGTCGGTTTATGATATTTTTCTCTGATTCTACCGGCAATTATTCCGGCAATGCTTTCATGGCAATCCGGAAGATAGATTACCAGAACTCTGTCGTTTTTCAAATCTGTATTTTCCACCTGATGGATAGCCGCTTCTTTTCCTTCTTCCGTCAGAGATTTCCGGCTCTGATTCAGCGCAGTCAGGTCCCCGGCCAGTTTTGCGGCCTCGTCCTGGTTTTCAGCATTCAGTAGTGCCAGCGAACGGGCAGCTGTATCCATCCTTCCACTTGCATTAATACAGGGGCCCAGGACAAACCCCACATGATAGGCTGTAATTTTTGAATCCTCCAGACCATTGACTCTTATCAATTCCCGTAATCCTGGATTTCCGGTATTTTTTAGACGTTTCAGTCCTTCTTTGACTAGGATTCGGTTTTCTCCCTGAAGATCCATAACATCTCCCACTGTCGCGATAGCTGCCAGTTCATAAAAGTCCTCCAGTTCCTCACCGGGAACGCAAAATTCTTCATAAAGAGCAGAAATCAGCTTAAATGCAACTACTGCTCCGCACAGATTTTTGCCTGGATATGGGCAATCCTGCTGCTTAGGATTCAAAATAGCATCTGCAGGCGGAAGAATAATTTCCCGCCCATTTTCCGTCTCTTTATAAGGTATTTCATGATGATCTGTCACAATTACTGTCATGCCTTTTTCCTTTGCAAGCTGAATCTCAGAAACTGCTGCTATTCCATTGTCACAGGTCAGAATCGTATCAACTTTATCCTCTTCTGCCCTGTTTATCAGATGCTCATGAATACCATAGCCATCTGCCACTCTGTCCGGAATATATGTATCTACATCAGCGCCAATTCTTATCAGTCCTCTTAACAGGACATATGTGGACATCACACCATCAATGTCATAATCTCCAATAATCCTTATCTTTGCTTTCTCAGATACTTTCTCTTTAATAATTTTCACTGCCTTTTTCATATCTTTCATAAGCCAGGGAGAGGGAATATCCTTTATTGACCCTTTTAAATACATTCGGATATTATCTTGTCCTGTCACATCACGGTTTCTGATCAGTCTGGCTATTACCGGATCAATTTCAAATTCCTGTCCTATAGAATTAAAATCCGCCCTTTTCGCAGCCACCACCCATTTTTCCATTTTGCATCTCCTGTTTTCGTCATAATCTCATCCTATTCTACCGCACAAAAAAGATTCTGTCACGTGCATCTATTATTTTTCCATAATAAAAAAAGACTGTTGTCATAAGCAGCTTTTTATGACAGCTGCTCATGCTCAACAGTCTTCTTATTATTGATTCATTTTTTATTTCTCATCCTCAGTCTTATTCTGAGCTGCTTCCTGTGCAGCCAGACGCTCAGCTACTCTTTTTCTGTTTTTCTTTTTCGGCTGAGCAGGATCCTTCTGGGATACATCTCTTGTTTTCTTCTGAACAGAGGAGGTACCAGA
This sequence comes from Blautia sp. HCP3S3_C12, assembly GCF_052064155.1. Taxonomy (NCBI): domain Bacteria; kingdom Bacillati; phylum Bacillota; class Clostridia; order Lachnospirales; family Lachnospiraceae; genus Blautia; species Blautia sp. HCP3S3_C12. Next base: position 67,340 of record NZ_JBQHWC010000013.1, read on the forward strand.
AGTTTTTCCTGTAGCTGCCATTGTAACAGCCGGCTGACCTTTTCTTTTAACATTCTTCTTCATTACCAGCCACAGAGCTCCGGTTACACAAACAGAAGAATAAGCACCTACCAAAATACCAACCATTAACGGTGCAGCAAATTCACGGATAGAAGAAACACCCATGATATAAAGAACTGCTACCATAACAAAGGTAGTAAAGGAAGTGTAAATACTTCTGGTCAGTGTCTGGGTAATACTTGAATTAACAACCTCTTCAATGTTATCAATTCTACGGCTTCCATGCATATTCTCACGGATACGGTCAAAGATAACAATAGTCGCATTGATAGAATAACCTACAATCGTCAGCATGCAGGCAATAAACGTATTACCTACAGATATTCTGGCAATGGCATAGAACGCAAGTACCACCAGAACGTCATGGAGAAGGGCAAGAACTGCGCTGCTGGCAAAACGAATATCCTTAAATCTGAACCAAATATAAAGAAGCATGCAGATTGTTGCAACAACCACAGCTACGATTGCATCCTGACGCATCTCTTTACTTACTGTAGAGGAAATGCTCTCTGTGGAAATAGTATTCTCATCCACTCCAAATTTTTCAACCAGGGCATTCTGTAAAGCTTCACGTTCTTCCTGAGTCAGGGAACGTGTTTTGATCACCACCTGATTGGTTCCCACAACCTTAGTAGGCTGTACATTCTTATCACCGGTCACTTCTTCAACAACCGGAGTCACCTCTGAATCAATGGTTTTAATATCCATATCTTCATTAAATGTAACTGTTGTCGAAGTACCACCTGAAAACTCAAGGCTATAATTCAATGCTTTATTACCTGCCTGAGAGTTGATCAGCATTGCAGCAGGACCACTCAGAATCAGGATAATAGAAACAATAAAAAATACCTTTCTTTTTCCCACAAAATTAATTGCTTTACGCTCTTTGGTGCTTCCATAGAACTTAGGATCATGTATACCCACTGCATACAGTGCATTCACAATCAGTCTGGATACAACCAGTGATGTGAACATTGAAATAACAATACCAAGTGCCAGGGTATAAGCAAATCCCTTAACTGTACCTGAGCCCAGCCACATTAATACAAAAGCTGCGATCAATGTTGTAATATTTCCATCAAAGATAGCGGAAAAAGCTTTGCTGAAACCAGCTTTGATAGCGCTCCGCACAGAAACGCCTGCACCGATTTCCTCTCGGATTCGGGCATAAATAATAACGTTGGCGTCTACCGCCATACCAATACCCAGAATAATACCTGCAATACCCGGAAGCGTCAGGGTAATGTCAAAAGCATTCAGTGTGATCAGCATCAGGACTGTATAAAGAATCAATGCAATTCCTGCAACAATACCCGGAACACGATATGCAATAATCATAAACAGAATTACGATTATAAGTCCTATGGCACCTGCCATAACACTGGTAGAAATTGCTTCCTCACCAAGCTGTGCAGCTACTACGCTGGAACGGAGTTCCTCAAGTTCAAGGCTAAGAGAACCGATACGGATATAAGAAGCAAGATTCTGCGCTTCTTCCAGATCCTTCATACCACTGATCTGTGCTTTTCCACCGGAAATCTGCTCATTTACATTTGGAGCACTTACAACCTGATTATCATAAATAATGGCAATCTGTTTGCCTACGTTTTCTTTGGTTGCCTCAGAGAATTTTTCTTTTCCACTGTTCTTACCGTCAGAAGTAAGTGTCAGGCTGACTACATATTCCTTGGCACTAGTACTCTGATTCTGAATAGCTCCACCCTCTGCGTCAGCTACATCACTACCTTCCAGAACAACACAGCCGGACTCCTTGATCTCATCCATGCTTCTTGCAAGTACATAACCATTCTGTCCTGTGGTAAAGTTCTGATTGCCGTCTGCATCCTCCTGTGTGATGAAATATAATGATCCAGGTTTACCCAGGTCATTCAGAATTGCATCTGCATCTGTTACGCCAGGAATTTCAACAGTGATTCTGTCAGAGCCCTCCTGATATACCTGTGCTTCTGTACTGTACTGCTCTACACGCTTCTGCAGCTTATAGATAGTATCTGACATTTCCTCTTTGGTAGGGTTGCTCTTCTTGGTCTGATAGGTAATGCTGACACCACCGGAAAGATCCAGACCTGTGTTAATATGTTTTGCTGCGCCGGTTCCAGTAGGACCGATACCTACGGCTGCAGTAAAGCAAAAGAACACTGTCAGAATCACCGTAAGAAGCAGCACTACGATTCCTCTACTTTTTTTCATAGTTCTTTTCCCTTCTTGATTTATTTAGGCTGTCATCTGATCACTCACATGCCAGAGCAGCTTTTATCATGATAGCGCACTCCACACGCTTTCTCTGGAGCTCACATCCGATTGCATAATTACCTTTGATGTCTCCCTGGAAATGATAAGCATTGGCAGCACATCCGCCGCTACAGTAAAAACGTGCAAAGCAGTCTTTACAATCCTTTTTTGTATAAACATTACAGCCGCCAAATTCTTTCTGGATTTCCGGTTTTGTAATACCCTCATCCACATTTCCCATAAGATATTCTTCTTCTCCCACAAACTGATGACAGGGATAAAGATCTCCCCAAGGAGTTACTGCCAGATATTCAGTACCTGATCCGCAGCCTGAAAGTCTCTTATAAACGCAGGGACCACCGGTAAGATCAATCATAAAATGGAAAAAGTTAAAGCCTTTTCCTTCTTTTTCTCTCCTGATCATTTCTTTTGCCAATGCATCATATTCAGCCATGATCTGCGGAATATCCTCCTCACGGATTGCATATTCCTCTGTATCTGCCGCAACTACAGGTTCCACAGAAATCTGTTCAAACCCAAGATCTGCCAGATGAAGCACATCCTTTGAAAAATCCAGATTATGATGAGTAAAGGTACCTCTCACATAATACTTCTCCTGGTTACGGGACTCGGCAAATTTCTGAAATTTCGGGATAATGAGATCATAGCTTCCCGCGCCTTTACGGAAAGGACGCATATAATCATGAATCTCCTTACGTCCATCCACGCTAAGTACCACATTCGCCATCTCTTTATTGCAAAATTCCATAATTTCATCATTCAGTAATACACCATTGGTAGTAAGGGTAAAACGGAAATTCTTGTTATGGATTTTCTCCTGTTCACGGCCATATTTTACAAGGTCTTTTACAACCTGCCAGTTCATCAGCGGCTCTCCGCCAAAGAAATCCACTTCCAGATTTCTCCTGGAGCCTGAATTGGCAATAAGGAAGTCCAAAGCTTTCTTACCAATTTCAAAGGACATCAGTGCTCTTCTTCCGTGATATTCCCCTTCCTCGGCAAAACAATAACGACAGGCCAGGTTGCAGTCATGAGCAATGTGCAGGCACAATGCTTTTACAACGGTCTGCCGGTTATTGGAAAATTCTTCAATTGCATTTTCATAGACATCCCGGGTAAAAAGCATTCCATCTTCCTTCAGCTTATTACACTCTTTTACGGATGTCTCAATATCTTCTTTTTTATACTGGCCTCCCAGTTTCTCAACAATAGCATCTGATGAAAGTCCTTCCTCCAGATAAGGCAGCACTTCATATGTAACATCATCCACAAGATGAATGCATCCGCTATTTATATCCAGCACAATATTAAAGCCATTGCTTTTGTAACGATGAATCAGACTCATTTCTAACTAAATCCTTTCTAAGCGTAAGATAAGCAGCGAAGTAATCTACTCCGCTGCTTATCTCTTTTATGCCACAGCATATAAGAGAAGCTGCCGGTGGCAGGTTCTCTGTATCCACAGCTGATCTTATTTATGCTCGCAGCTCTGGTTTCCTACTGTACAGGAAGTTTTACATGCGGACTGGCAGGAAGTCTGACACTCACCGCATCCACCTTTTTTTACTGTGTTCTGTAAATTCTTTGTATTCAAGGTTTTGATATGTTCCATCACTCTATCCTCCTTATGTAATTATATTCTTGGCATAGTATACCATAATTTTATAAATTATGAAAGCTTTTTTTTACGACAGCATTCCTCCCAGAGTTCCACCACCAATACACATACAAAAAGTGGTCACGGCATGAACAACTCTCATATCCAAACGTCGTTTTACTGCAAAAGAAACAATGAGAAGCAAAAGAAAATATGCCAAACCTGTGAGCATTCCCCAGAAAGCTCTGTTTTCCCGCAAGAATCTTCCGGTCATAAGTCCGCCCATAAAGCAAACGAAAATGCAAATCAAAATAATACCCACATCTACAGCCGTCTCTCCCAGTTTAAAAACATATAGAAAAAAAGCTAACAGTAATAAACCCACACCTGTAAGCGCATATGCAAACAACAGTGAGCTCAAAATATTTCTCATCTTCATAAGCTTCCCCCAACTTTACGAATATATTTTACAGATTTCTTTTTTAAAGCTCTATAAAATATTATGAGGAGATTTCTTATGGTATTCTGCTTATTTCTTTTTCTTTTTCAGGAAAACAACTGCGCCAATAATAACCGCCGCTGCCACAATCAGCACAGCAAAGGGCATGATTGTTGTTGTATCACCTGTCTCTACCGCATGATCAGATTTGGAAGAGTTGCTATCTGCCTGTTTTTCATCAGATGTGGCATTGCCATTGGAATTCTCACTGACCGCTCCTGCATTATCAGAATTCTGCGCAGAAGTTTCTGTTTTCTGTGCAGATGGCATAACAGTTACTGTAGAATCAGCAACAGGCGCAGTCTCTGCATTGCCACTGTCATCAGGTCCAACCAGCTGCTTGCTTCCTGCAATGCCAAAGGGACTGAAAGAATGAGTACTGAATACCATAGTATCATTTTCCACAGTAGGAATAATTGATTCTGTAGCCCCATTGTCCAGCAAATGCTCAATGGTATACTCATATCCGGCTTTCACCGGTACCGTCACACTGATATACTCTCCATTAGGAATCTCATACTCAGTATTATTCTGCAAATCCCAAAGTTCAAACTCAAAGGATTGAAAAATCATTGCATCTGTTTCATTTGTAAACTGGTAGCTGTCCCCACTGGAAACTCTGAACTGCACATACCAGGGCAGATTAATACCACTTACCGTAATTCCGTCACAGGTGTGGTTTACCTGGGCACGCGCTTCTTTTTCCTCTTCAGTAAGATTATCCTCGGCCTCTGCAGGACGGTCGTCCTCCTGATCCGGTTTCACAGGATTATCAAAAATATTATCCTCTGTTTTTTCATCTTCTGCCGGAGTTTCCTCAGGCTCCAGTTCTCCCTCTATTTCTTCTGGTTTTTCTGTTTCCTCTTCAGTTTCTTCTCCCTCTTTTTCCGGAGCTTCTGGTTCTTCCGGTTCCGGAGTTACTGAAAGTTCTGTATCCGGCGTTTCTGCCGGTGGCACTTCATCCTTCTGGCCGTCTTTAAGTTCCTCTTTATCCTGTTTCTGATCTTCTTCTTTTTTGTTATTGTTTTTATTATCTTCTTTATCAGTCTCTGAATCCAGCTTCTGCGTTGGCTGAATATTTTCAGGTGTCACTGTGGGCTCCGTCTGATTGTCTGCACTGTTATCCTTCACATCGTCCCTATCTTCCTCCGGGTCATTGACAATCACATTAATATATCCTATAACTCCGCCGGCTTCTGAATCCCAGCCCTGTACCTGACTCAGATCACGTCCCTCTGCCGGCTTCAGAATCACCTTACAGGATTCTACACGATTGGAGGGAACATAGCTTCCATCCAGCCACTCCAGAGAACCATATTCATTTCCCGGAAGACTGATATCTGCCAGCTGAACCGGTTTGTCTATGGTAATATTATCTGGAATCATACTGGAAACAGAAGTCTCCTGTGCAGCACCGGCTGAAGCCGCACCTGCTGAAACCTGTCCTCCCACTAATACTGCAGACATAGCTGCAACAGCAAGAAATCCTGCTTTTTTTCCGGTTAACATGTAATTTTTTTTCATTTTTTTATTTCTATTAGACATTCTGCACCTCTGTATTCTTAAACAAATCTATTTGTATTTATCAATTTTATATAACACGATGATATCGTACGTTTTTATATTATCAAATCTTTATTCTTTTGTAAAGAATCTGTAACATTATTTTTCACTTTTTGTCGAATGCATTATAGCACAAATCCATCTTTTTAAACACCCCCTTTTCTATTTTTATTCTTGATTTTCCATAAAAAATACGGTATATTTTCTGTCAAACACATAATGTTTAATATAAGAAGGAGTGACACCACTTTGGATTCAAGTACTATTTTCCAATTAACTGCAGTTATTATCCTTATTTTACTTTCTGCATTCTTTTCTTCTGCAGAAACCGCCATGACTACTGTCAATAAAATAAGGGTACAATCTCTTGCCTCTCAAGGAGATAAACGAGCTATAATCCTGGAGAAAATCATTTCCAATTCTCCCAAAATGCTCAGCACAATCCTTATCGGCAACAATATTGTAAATATGTCCGTTTCTGCCTTGATGACCACACTCACTATTCAGCTTTTCGGAAATGCATATGTAGGTATTGCTACCGGAATCCTGACACTGCTAATTCTGATCTTCGGAGAGATCACCCCAAAGAATCTGGCCACAATTCATGCAGAGAAGCTGGCACTTTCCTACTCACGGATTATATATTTCCTGATTGTCCTTCTCACGCCAGCCGCATTTATTATTACAAAAATAACCTCCGGTGTGTTGGCTCTTCTTCACATTGATCCCAATACACGGGTAAATGTAATGACCGAGCATGAACTCCGTACCCTTGTCAACGTAGGTCAGGAGGAAGGTGTGATTGAAAATGAAGAAAAGAAGATGATTTATAATGTTTTTGATTTTGGAGATTCTGCAGCCAGAGATGTAATGATTCCACGTATAGATATGACTTTTGTCAATGTAGACTCTACTTATGAAGAACTTATGGAAATATTCCGGGAAGTCATGCATACTCGCTTTCCTGTTTATGAAGATAATACGGATAATGTAATCGGAATCATTAACATGAAAGACCTCCTTGTCTATCCAAAGGATCAGACATTTTCCATACGAAAGATTCTCCGCGAACCTTATTTTACTTACGAATATAAGGCAACTGCCGATCTTATGATTGAAATGCGGAAAGCATCCGTAAATCTTGCTATTGTCCTGGATGAATACGGTGCCACTACCGGTCTGGTCACACTGGAAGACCTTCTGGAAGAAATCGTAGGCGAAATCCGTGATGAATACGATGAAGATGAGGTTGAAGATATCAAAGAAATTCAGCCTGGCAGGGAATATGTAGTTCAGGGCTCCGCAAAGCTTGATGATATTAATGAGGCTTTGGGAACACAGCTGGAATCCGAAGATTATGATTCCATCGGTGGATATATCATTGAACAGCTGGACAGTCTCCCCTCTGAGGGTCAATCCGTCACTCTGGAAAACGGAACCCGTCTGGTTGTTGATCTTCTTGACAAAAACAGAATTGAACTTGTTCATATCTGGCTTCCCGAAAAGTCAGAGAATACAAACAGTGAACATGACTAAACATCTGTTTTTCTGAATATTTTAGGCTCTGGCATTTGCCAGAGCCCTTTTTATGCAAGCATCAATGAAAACTGTTTCATAATTCTGTTTATTTCTCCTGTAACAGCCTCTATCCCTTCCTCTGTTTTTCTCCAGTTTTCCCTTGTAATCCCATCTGCGTCCACAGGTACTACAAAGAATTCAGTATCCGGAAATAACAGTTGATAATACATCAGTGACCTTCTGCTATGATAAGATTTACAACACAAAATTGCTTTTTTTATCTTAAGTCCCACCTTATCTGCAACCTGTCTGGAAAAAATAGCATTTTCATAAGTAAAGGTAGCCATATCTTCTTTCAAAATACATTCTGACGGCACACCATTTTTAATCAGAACCTGTTGAAGAAACTCCCATTCCGTTTCATAATTCCCATTATAAACATCCTGTTTTGCCATAACACCTGAAAATTTCTGATTCACCACACTATATCGGCCACTGGGCAAAACAAAATCTGCCAGTCCCTGTTTATAAAGCTGTGCTGCCCTTTCTGCCATCTGAGGATACCCGTTTCCAGGTACAAAAATAATATCTGCTTTCTGTGGTATATTTTCAGCAAAAATAAATTCTTCCACATCAGCCAGAAATTGTGGGTATGTATCTTTTATCATAATTATTCTATTCTTCTTTCATAGTTTAATTTGTCTATACCAGGATAAAAAGATATTTTTGTCTTTCTAACCTGGTATAGATTCTATCATATTATCAAAGTCTTGTCTTTAGCTTTTTATGTTTCCGCACACTTACTTTATCTCGTCACGATCACTGTATGATACCCGTCTTCCCGCAATCTCTGTTCCATACGGACTGCATTTCCCAACTGACGATAAGCACCGGTCTGCACCTTAAATAGCCCGTTTTCATGAAGCAGGAATGACGGATATCCCTTTTCCAGCAATTGATATAACATACGGTCTGCATTTTTTCTGTTCCGGAAGGCACCAGTCTGTACCCGATAATATAAAGGTTCTTCTATTATTTCTTTATCTAAGGTTCCCAAAATTGCATCTGCAATACTTTGTGCGATTTCGTCAAACTTATTATCAAACAACTGATTATCTTTTTCAGAATTGATAAATCCTGTTTCAATAAGAAGAGCCGGCATCCTGGTTTTTCTAAGCACAACAAGTCCCGGTCGCTCTTTTACTCCGATTTCCCTGAAACCAATTTCCCCCAGAGCCCCCAGAATGTTTTCTGCCATCTGATATTTGATTCCACTTTTATCATAAACCAGGACCTCCACACCTGTGTACTTATCCTCACCTGAACTGCTGTTACGATGAAATGAAATAAAATAATCCACCTTCGCCTGATTTGCCAGCTGGGCCTTTTCAAAAGGAGTCTGATAAACATCTGTGGTTCTGGTATATAACACATTAATTCCATTATTTTCCAGAATTTTTCCTACAGCAAGTGCAAGTTTCAGATTGTCATCCTTTTCCTGTCTTCCTTTATATACCGCTCCCGGATCCTGGCCTCCATGGCCTGCATCCAGCATGATTGAATATGCCATAGCCAATAACCTTTCTGACTTTTATCATAATAACTTTTCACTTTAATATATGACACAAAATCCCTCCTGTGAAATTATTTATAAATCATCTTGACTTTTTTGCTTTAAAGCGTTATACTTCAAAAATCAACTACTTTTAATTGATTATTATTTAGGAGGTTATAATATATGAAAAGAAAAGCATTAACAATTACGCTTGCTGCTGTTATGGCAATGGGAACCTGCGCAGTTACAGCCAGTGCTGCAGATGGGGACAAATATACAATCGGTATCTGTCAGCTTGTACAGCATGAAGCACTGGATGCAGCAACTCAGGGATTTAAGGATGAAATTGTAAAAGAACTGGGTGAAGATGCAGTTACCTTTGATGAGCAGAATGCTCAGGGTGATTCCAATACCTGTTCTACTATCATCAACAGTTTTGTATCCAATAACGAGGATCTGATCCTCGCAAACGCTACCGCATCTCTTCAGGCAGCAGCTGCAGGAACCAGTGATATCCCTATTCTTGGTACAGCAGTTACAGAATATGGTGTTGCTTTGGATTTAAAGGACTTTGACGGTACAGTAGGCGGAAATATTTCCGGTACTTCTGACCTTGCTCCGCTGGATGAACAGGCAGCCATGCTCCAGGAGCTTTTCCCTGATGCAAAGAAAGTGGGGCTTCTCTACTGTTCAGCAGAAGCAAATTCCCAGTATCAGGTTGATACTGTAAAAGCTGCATTGGAGGAACTTGGATATACATGTGAATACTATGCTTTCTCCGATTCAAATGACCTGTCTTCTGTTACAACAACAGCAGCTAATGACAGCGATGTTATTTACGTTCCTACAGATAATACCGTTGCTTCCAACACAGAAATCATTAACAATATCTGTCTTCCTGCAAAAGTTCCTGTAATCACAGGAGAAGAGGGAATTTGTGCCGGATGCGGTGTTGCTACTCTTTCTATTAACTATTATGACCTTGGTGTTACAACCGGTAAAATGGCTGTAAAAATCCTGAAAGACGGAGAAGATATCTCTCAGATGCCAATTGAATATGCACCAAACTTCACCAAGGAATATAACAAAGATATCTGTGAAGAGCTTGGAGTTGAAATCCCGGACGATTATGTAGCAATCGGCGAAGCATCTGACGATAGCACTTCTGAGGAAACTTCTGACGACACTGATGATACAGAAGCAGCAGAATAAAGAAGCAACTCACAAATTAATTAAAAATTGATCAGCGAGAAAGGCTACGTGCCTCTCTCGCTTTTCGCGTTCAACAGGAGGAATAAGTATAATGCAAATAATGACATTAATCGCAGCGCTCCCCGGTGCTGTTGCTCAGGGTCTGATCTGGGGAATCATGGCAATCGGAGTTTATCTGACATTCCGTATTCTTGATATTGCCGATCTTACAGTAGACGGTACTATGTGTACCGGAGGCGCTGTCTGTATCATGATGATGCTGTCAGGACACAATGTCTGGACTGCAATGCTGGCAGCAACAATTGCCGGAATGCTCGCAGGACTTGTAACCGGCATTTTTCACACTTTCATGGGAATACCCGCAATCCTGGCCGGAATCCTGACTCAGTTATCCCTGTATTCCATCAACCTAAAAATCATGGGAAAAGCTAACCAAGCAATTAACGTAGATAAATATAATCTTCTGGTTTCCCTGCGCCATATTAAAAACTCCGATCTGACCAAAAACGCTATCTTTATTGTAGCAGTGATATGTATTGTTCTTATTGCTGTTCTCTACTGGTTCTTTGGTACAGAACTCGGCTGCTCCCTGCGCGCTACGGGATGTAACCCCAACATGTCCCGGGCACAGGGCATAAATACAGATCTGTGCAAAGTTCTCGGTCTTATGATCTCCAATGGTCTTGTAGGACTTTCCAGTGCGCTGCTTGCACAGTATCAGGGATTTGCCGATGTAAATATGGGACGTGGTTCCATCGTTATCGGTCTTGCTGCTGTTATCATCGGTGAGGCAATTTTCGGACGTATTTTCCACAACTTTGCCCTGCGCATGGTAGCTGTAATCCTTGGTTCCATTCTCTATTACCTGGTTCTTCAGGCAGTAATCTGGATGGGCATTGATACAGATCTTCTGAAGATGCTCTCCGCTATCGTAGTTGCCCTCTTCCTTGCATTCCCATACTGGAAGGGCAAATATTTCAACAAACCAGTCAAAAGGGGAGGTAAATAAAAATGCTTGAACTGAAAAATATCTATAAAACCTTTAACCCCGGAACCATTAATGAAAAACGGGCTTTAAACGGGCTGAATCTGAAACTAAACGAAGGAGACTTTGTAACAGTCATCGGTGGAAATGGTGCAGGTAAATCTACTATGCTGAATGCAGTAGCCGGCACTTGGCTGGTAGACGAAGGCCAGATCCTAATCGATAATATTGATGTCACAAAGCTTTCTGAGCACAAACGTGCTGCATATCTTGGCCGTGTATTCCAGGATCCTATGACCGGAACAGCAGCTACCATGGGCATTGAAGAAAATCTGGCCCTTGCCAAGCGTCGCGGCAAATCTCGCCTGCTCCGTCCCGGTATCACCAAAGCCGAACGTACAGAATATAAGGAATTGCTTAAAATCCTAGGACTTGGCCTGGAAGACAGATTAACCTCCAAGGTAGGACTTCTCTCCGGTGGACAGCGTCAGGCATTAACTTTGTTAATGGCAACCCTCCAGAAACCAAAGCTTCTTCTTCTGGACGAGCATACTGCAGCGCTTGATCCCAAGACAGCTTCTAAGGTTCTGGAAATCACAGATATGATTGTTAACCGCGATCATCTCACAACCCTGATGATCACCCATAACATGAAAGATGCAATTGCTCATGGCAACCGCCTGATCATGATGATGGAAGGAAAAATTATCCTGGATATTCAGGGTGAAGAAAAGAAAAAACTGACAGTGAAAGATCTTCTGGATCAGTTCGAACAAGCAAGTGGAAAAGAATTCAGTAATGATTCCGCTTTATTAGGATGATAATCTTAATCATTATGCCGTTTCGGCCAGAAACTTCTAAAGTCTCTGGCCGAAACGGCTTTTCTTTTTAGTCTTCTGACACACAGGTAAACTTATGTGTTGCCCTGCTGTAATGATAGATTCTGGAAGTAAGGTAGTCTTCTTTAGGAGTTGCAGATTTTATGGTTTCCTGCAATACCTCTTTCAGATCCTCTGGTTCTACATTCCTGTCATTATGGATCATCACTTCGTGAATACTGGTAAATACCATATAGAAGTCCGACTCCAGAAGTGCCGCCAATCTTTCTGCCACTCCCGGTAAAAATACAGCCACTGCACCATTTGTCTTTTTTGAAGTACTTAAACAGTTTCCCATGGCATCCTTTTTTAATTCATGAATCCCCGTCAGATCCATAAAATTCTCTCCTTCATATTCCGGATCAAAAATCATCTGTTCCCATCTGTAAATTCTGGGAGGACTCATAAGGTAAGTATTCACCAGTGCTTCTTTTATTACTGTATCGCAGTCTCTATTCCATTTTTTCACTATACTCTGGCGAATTTTAGTACTGGTAATGCAGTCATCCTGCTCAGAAACTTTCATATAGAGTACCAGTGCCACATCTCCCAGAGTTCTGTAAACTGCGTCTTTTAATTCATCTTCATATTTTTCTGCATTTAATAATCTGATAAAAAGTCTCTTTTTCGTTTTCTCATAATCCAAAATATCCCTGGTTTTTTCATAAATATCAGCTTTTCTGATTCCTGATATATCTCTGACAATTTCTTCCACAATGTCCTCTATGGTTCTGCCTTCCTGAAACGCTCGAAAAAGCTCCTGGGTATACACTCCGCACATCTCCCAGGCATCCTCATGTTCTGCAAATTTTACTAAAAGCCTGTCACCGCCAATAGCATATTTGCCGCCCTCCCTTTCAAACTTCATATTCTCCCGCGGGATTTCTCCCTTCTGATAAATTTTTTCCTGGAGATCCTCAATAAAGATTTCATAATCCTTCTGCATATAATTTTTCCTTTCTATTATTTTTTTAACTGAATAAAAATTGGAAACATATTCGGGCAGGACGCCCTGATTGAAATTCCCCGACAATTATGTTCAGGGTAAAAAAGAAGGGAGCAGATAGCTCCCTTAAGAGTTGCTGTAGACCAAGTATAAAATACTCTCTGTCATTTGTAAAGTAAAACTCATCGACAAAACCTTACCGAAACAGCTGTCCTTGCAAGGTATTATTCCCTCTTATCTATGGATTTCTCCTTTTTCATATAAATATTCCAAAAAGCCCTCACAGCCTTCCAGTACATCATCATACGTCTTATCAAAATCACCGGTATACCATGGATCTGCTATATCTCTTCCTGACCCGGCAAATGACAGAAGCTTATAAATCTTCCCCTCTGGATCTCCCTTTAACATCCTGTTAAGGTTTCGTATATTGGCGGTATCCATGCCAATAATATAATCCGCCTTATCATAATCTGCTAAAGTAATCTGCTTAGCTCTATGAGGCACTAAAGGGATTCCTACCTCCCTTAATTTGTTTACTGTTCCCCTGTGCGGAGGATTACCAATCTCCTCACGACTTGTTGCAAAACTATCAATTATAAATTGATCGGCTAAGCCCATGGACTTTACCTTGTAGGTAAAGACACTCTCACTTAAAGTTGATCGGCAGATATTGCCGTGGCACAAAAAAAGTACCTTAATCATGCATTTTTACCTCTTTATAAGTGTTTATAAGTCTATTTTTTGTATAACTTGCACAATAAAATCAAGCCATTGGCGACGTAAAACTACGTCACTCTACATAGGTTTTTAAGCAATTGGCGTACTAAATGGGGTACACCCGCATGGATTTTTGCCCCATTTGTACTGCCTGTATATGCTTTTACCCGAATCTTCTCAAGTTTTCCTGCTTTGTCTGTCCACCGCTGAAAGCTACAATCTGTGCCATGGATTCTTCGGCTTTCTCATAGCTGTTATGGGTGTAAACATTCAAAGTGACGCTGGCATCGGAATGCCCCATCAGATACTGCAGGCTTTTCAGATCCATGCCTGCGTTTGCCATGTTTGTACAAAATGTGTGTCGGAATACATGAGGTGTGATACGTGGAAGTGGAATGATATTTTCTTCATTGTACTTCTCGCACAGCCTCTGCACTACTTTCTGGACGTGCATGGCTACCTTTGGATTGCCATTCTTGTCCAGTAAAATAAATCCGGCGTATCCGTCTATCATGACTTCTCTTTTCTGTTTTTTTCGGTTGGAAAGAATGTTGTAGAAGCTCTCATAGACTTCATCGCTCATTGGTATGTAGCGACAGCCACATTCCGTTTTTGTTTTCTCAATATAGCGTTTTCCATCCTGTGTTCTGACCAGCTGATGGTCCACACGGATTCTTCTTCGGTCAAAATCCAAATCTGAAATTGTCAGTCCGCAAAGCTCACTGATTCGCATTCCTGTTCCAAGCAGTATCTTGATTTCATCCAGATATCTGCAGAAGTGTTTGTCATTCTTGGTAAACTCAAGAAACTGCTCCTGCTGCTTTGGGGACAGTGCAACTCGTTTCTGTGTATTGTTTGGGATAATATCCAGACGGAACTCAAAAGGATTTCTGCGGATAATATCCTCGGTATAAGCCATCTGAAAGGCCGGTTTTACCACACCACGGATACTTGCAATGGTGCTGTAGGAATAACCGTCATCATAAAGCTTGATAAACCACAGCTTTGCATCTGACATTTTTATGTCACGAATAATTCTCTGACCGAAAGCTTCTTTCTTTACAACACTCATCACAAACTTGTAGCCTGTGGTTGTGTTGTAGCGGACACCACGCTTCAGGCTGATATAACGCTCCAGCAACTGAATAACCGTGATCTCGCCTCCGGCATAGTCAATTCCTTCGTGACGCATCAGTTTGATCTCATCTTCTTTCTGACGAAGCTTCATCAAATCCATGTCGTAAATGGAACGACGCTTTTTATTGGCATCTGTATAACGGAATTCATACATTCCGTTTTTTCTTTGGCTCTCTCCTGTACGTAAAATACGTCCTTTGTTATCTCTTCTTTTTTCAGACATATTCAATCTCCTTTCTGATATGAAAAGAGCCCTGATATGACGTACATGCAACGAACGAACCAACTTCGCCGCACTCCTATTTTATCACATCAAGGCTCTCTTTTCTATGGGAATCTTCACATGTTAATGGCAATTAAATGGAGTAGCACTGCTCCGTGAATTTATCCAGCTGTTTTCTTTTAATCAGTCGCTTTGTTCCAACCCACAGCACAAAGTCGCATCTGTCATTGTTTGTGATTTCCCTTAATTTATTGATACCAATACCGGAATAAGCAGCAGCTTCTTCCAATGTGAGATTAGTCTTTTCCCAAATAGGAACTTCTTTCATATTCTAAAACCTCCTGTATTTAAACGATGAACTGGCAAAGTGGCAAACATTTTTATCTATAGGCTGTTTGCCGCTTCATTTTGCCTTTTCAGCCATATCCACCAGTCTTTGCCTCGTCTTTCGCTTTCCAGCTTTTCTTTCATAGAATTTCTTACCATGCGTACCGTTCTTTCGGATATTCCTCGTTCAATGGCTTCTTTATTGATTTCTGCTACTGAAGCTTCTCTACCGTCAGAGAGAAACTCATATATCAGTTTCATGGCCTGTTCCTGTTTCAGCTCTGTTCTCGTTCCTTCGCCACCGGCAAGCAAATCTTCTGCAGAAATGTCATAAGCACCAATCCAGCGGAAACCTTTCTGGTCGCCCAGAGAAAAGGCCAACGCCTGTCCCGGCGGAGTAAGGGAACTCTTTTCATGAACAATCACTCGAGTGGTTGGGTCATCTTTAACCTTGCCAACAAATAAAATGCTTCGTACAACCGCAGCAATATCAATGGAACCAAGTCCACGGTAGGTGCTTTGTGTGCCGGATGCTTTATTCAAGTGACCAATCATTACGATGGCACAGCCAGTAGATTGGGCAATATCAGCCAATTTACGGAAGACTGGTCTTACTTCATTGGCTCTGTTCATATCTACATTTGCCCCAAGAAATGCCTGCAGAGGGTCGATTACCATGAGCCTTGCATTGTTCTCTCTGATGGCCTTTTCAATACGGTCATCTGCCAAAGTCAACGGATTGTCTGAATCATCAATCACCAGCACTCGCTGCAAATCTGCTCCCGATGAAACCAATCTTGGTTTCACTGTATCGCCCAACCCATCCTCTGCCGTCTGAAAAATCATATTGAATGGTTCAAAAGGTTCCATGTCCGGCAGAAACTTTTGATTGGTGCAAGCCGCCGCAAGCTGCATGGCAAAGAATGTTTTGCCCTCGCCTGGATTGCCCTGCACTATTGTCAGCTTTCCAAACGGAATATACGGATACCAGAGCCAATCCACCTCTGTCTGCTCCACATCGTTCATGCAAATCATAGGAACGGATTTTGGAATCTCCTTCGGTTTTCTGACGCCTATCGTCACATAATCATCAGTTGGTAAGCCGTTTCGTTCGTTGATTAAATCTTCATTCCAGTCTTTTGCCTGTGGCAGAAATCGGTATACCGATATCTCCTGTGGAATCAGTTCTGCCAATTTCTCTGCGGCATTGTTACCGGCTTCGTCATTGTCTGTGGCAATATAAATGCTTTCAATATTCTTGCGTTCAGAAAAAAAACGCTCCAAGGCTTTAGACGATACACCACCGAGAGAAAGATAACTACGTTCTCTCCACCCAGCCGGATATAATGCAATGTGGGACAGCATATCAATCGATGCTTCAAACACATACAGCTCCGTTCCTTTTCCTCTGTAACAAAATCCGTAGGATTTATCAGAACCTGCTACATCCATGCGGAACTTGTCCGATGTTCCCCTGCAATGTGCGTATCTTGGAATACCATTGGTATCTTTTCCAATGAACACAACATTGTGATGTTTGGCATCTTCATAAATCAGCCCACTTGCGATAAATTCTTCAACTAACTCTTTCGGTAGTTTTCTTTCTTCTGTCAGATACTTGATAATTCTATCGTTGGATTCACAGCGAGGTGGAAGTCTGAACTCTGTCTTTTGTTTAGGCTCTGCTACAATTTCTACCTCATTCACTCCAATCAGCATCTGCATTGCCTCCGGAAAAGTTTTGTTGTAAAACTCCATTACAAAATCTATTGGATAGCCGCCTTTGCTTTGACTGTGGCGGAACCACTTGTTGCCTTTTACAGTAAGGCTGTCGTGGTTCTTCCATCGGTATTCTCTCCCGCTTTGAATAAGTTCTTCGCCCTGTGAACATAGAAACTTCTCCAGGTTCACCTGATTTGCTCTGTCAATTTGCTCTTGTGTATAACTCATTGTTCCACCTCCTGATTACAATGTGGTTTCTTTTGTTTTATCGGTGCGCAGCATTTCGGGATGAGTTTCTCTCATCACTTTATCTACATCACCCTTAATCTGATATAACAATGTCAGATCCTTTTGCATAAGTTTGTAATTTTGATATTCATTTTCTCGCTGTGCCGACAGTTCAGAAAATTCTTTCTGCCATGCGACCAGAGGAAAAGGCTCTTTTTCAAAACCTTTCTCTTTCAGTTTTCGTTTTGCCATGTAAAACCTGCGAAGCTCACCTTCGTGTTCGGCCTTGTACTTTTCCTTAGCTTTGGTAAAACGATATTTTTCTTTTTTTAGTTCATCAACAACCGGCTTCAATTCAGAAAAAGTTTTGGCATCTTCCATTAGCTGCTGGAGTTCTTTCAGTCTTGTCTGTTTCTGATTCATGGAAGATTTGCTGGCTTCCACTTTTTCGTCTACAAAGGAAAGATACTTTTCAAAATCGCTGAGAGTAAGTACACCTCGCTGTTTCAAATAATTGCATTCATCCATAAAACGCTTCAGGTTGTTTTTCTTCGCTTTGTTTTTCCCTCTGGTATAGGTCATTGCAGTCTGATTACGCATGGTGTGAGCCTCACTTAGCAACTGCGCCAGATAAATTTCCTGTGGTTCTTTCAGAATTTCTTTTGCTTCCTGAATCCATTCTTTCAGCGCCGCAATGGTGGCTCGCATACTGCGAATCATACGATTGGTGGCTTTAATCCAGCGGTTCAGTTCTCCCTTTTCGGTACGGATGCCTTTCTTCTCCATTTTGCGAATATGCGGGCCTTCGTGAACTGTTGGAATCAAATCCAGTCCCTGATCTACATAAGAGCGATGGTCAATACGGCAATCCAGACCTTTTTCTTTAAATTTATCATTGACCATATCTGCCCAGGCTTGTCTCCACATATCCAACGTTTCCGGTCTGCCCCAATTTGTGGTCGGAACTGCATCGAACTTCCACCCGCCATTTTCCTTTTTGATACGATTGCCGTTTTCATCCAGATGATATTCTCGGCGTTGCTTGGCTCCCCACGTTCCGTCTGCGTTCAGAGGACGAATAGGAACCAAAACATGAAAGTGTGGATTTGGAATACCACCTTCATCTCTGTCCGGCTTGTGAATTGCAAGGTCAGCAATCATACCATTAGAGACAAAGTATTTCTGAACAAATTCTCTTGCCAGCTCGATGTTTTCTTCCAAGGAAAATTCATTTTGCAAAGCCATGTCAAAGCTGTAAGCAAGCTGTGCATTGTAATTCTTTTCTACCTGTTCCACCTCATTCCATAATGTAGACCTGTCAGATAAGCTTTTTGGTGCGTGTTCCGGCAGAATAATCTCTGTCAGAATGACACCGACTTTCTTGGTGTAATCGTGAGTTTCACCATCCCAGAGATTGTGTAGTTTTTCCCCTGCACGATATGCAGCACTGGCAACAGCAGTTCGTCCTTCGCTGCGCTTGATTTGTGTTACATGGAAATGATATAAAGCCATCAGTTATCACCCCCCTACTTCATGCCTCTGCATAGCCTCTGCCACCAGTTCCTGCACTGCTGGTAAAGCAAAGACCTGTTCCATCAATGAGTAGAACTCTACTCTCGTTAGGGAATCTGCTTCTTTTGAAATACTTTGGATAGTACCACCCATATTGCAAAGATGGTGAGTGCGCTGTCGGTCAGCTTTCTTCTCAAGAAGCTTCTTACGATTTTCCAAAAGCTGAATTTTGTGTTGATACTGCTGAACCTTTAATTCAGCTTCTTCTTTTTGCTTTAAAATGGATTCTCTTTTACTTTCCATTTTTCTTATCCTCCTGTGAGTATTCATCCTTGCCATAAGCAAGGTATGTAAAATGAGATAGGCATCAGCCGCAAGAGTTACCTCTTGACCGGAATGCAATTCCGCAATATGTGAATGTGTTCAGTCACAGGAGCATCGACCTTCGGAGAACGCACATACCGTAATGAAATAACCGGTATAGAAGTGCGCCCTTAGTTCCTAAGGGAAATTTGACTTGTTTCAGCTTTTGAGAAAATTGTATCTTGTTCCCAGCTCGTTTTTTATTGCCTTGCATTGATATTTACTATCAATGTCATTGAAAGTTTTGTAGAAGCTGTTCACTACACTTTAAATTTTAATCTGAGAAACAAAAAAATCTATGGACTGGTGGGCCCTGCAAACATGCCCTATGAGTCCATAGACTTATAAAAAAACACCGAAGTATTTTGCTACTCCGGCGTTTTAAAATCTACTATTCTAATTCACTTTTCATTTTCAGAAGTTCTTCTCTTTTTATTAAGAGCTTTTCTATTGTACTGTCGATTTGCGTGATTGCTTCATCTATTTTCTCATTTAAAGAGCCTCCCATATCCTCTGGATGAATACCTAAAACAAGATAATTGGTAGATACTCCGAAAAAGTCTGAAAGTTCAAGCAGAAAATCAATTGACGGTCTGCGCAGTCCAGATTCAATCTTGGCGATTGTATTTTGACTTACATTTAATTTTTCAGCAAGTTGTTCCTGCGTAAGTCCTCGTTCTTTTCGAAACTGCTGTATACGCTTTCCGCATTCTTTTAAATCGTGTCTCATATATAATCTCCCGCTAAATCGATTTCTTCTTTAAACGCATTAAAGCTTTATGAATATTTTTTCGTTTTAACTTTTTAAAGTTAAAATGTAATTTTTTAAGTTAAATTGCTTATGTGTACCCTGTTGAAATATTATGTTCTAAAGCACGCACAAATTCGGTCGTAAATTTTTACGATTGCTTAAATTTCAATCGTAAAAATGGGCGCACTTATCCTTACAACACTCCCAAGGTCGTCTATTCGTCACACTATATCCATTCCCTATTTTTGTGCAAGTGTACATTTTTAGGGAATAGCCAATATAAATCGAACTGACAACATCCACTTAGGAGTAGACCCGATTAGTCATCGGGAAGTGACACCTGATGCTAAAAAATGCTTGGAAATACTGGGTTTTTCACCATTTCCAATCCCATCTGATACTATGCTGTGATAGCTAATTCAGAGGGATTTCACGTCGTCCGATTGGCTCGATTTTAGCAAGCCGTTCGATTTTTGGCGGACGTTGCAAGTACAATCTAATGTCACTATGTATCTGCTCGTTATGCGGAATGACAGGAAATACAGTTCATTCCCTTGTGGAGCCGCTGGTGTCACACGACACCAATTTAAGTCTGTTTAATATATCATTTCAAACCGAATTTTTCAACCAGAATTATCAGAAATTCCATAGAATTTTTCGGAACGAATGATTGTATGTAACCTGTACCTGCCGAAGCAGGTACAGTATTTATCGAAGCATAGTTTCTCGATCTTCAGCTCCCAGCATATATGCGCCCTTCGCAAATTCATCTCTTGCCAGAAGTTCTGTTACATATACCCTGTCGAACAACAACCAAAGTTCTTTTTCTTTTGGTGTAAGTTTGCGGTTTCCGCTAAATAAATGTGATAACCCCAATCCCTCAAGCAGAGCCTGATTTGCAGCTTTGTAATCATCGGCTCTATCGGAATAATCCTCATTCCTCTGGCTTGATAATTCCTCAATATCATCAGCTCGCATTTTATCATAATACTCGTCCATAAATGCTCTATCCATTTTTCACCCCCAAAAACAAAAATAAGGGCAGACCCCTTTACAAGCTATGAAAGCTATGTAAAAGGATCTGCCATTTTAATTCTATAAGGTCTTTGCCAGCGACTTCAAGAGTGCTGCCATTTCGGGGTTTTGCAGGAGCTTCAGGAGCAACTCTTTGTCATCGGTGGAGCTTTCCTGTGCAGCTGTCTGTACGGGTTCCGGTGTAGCCTGTCTGCCAGAGTAAAATGCAGCTTCCAGTCTTTCGGCGTTTAATCTGCGGTCATCGTCGATGATGTGAGAGTAAACATCCGCTACCATCTTGACCTGTGCGTGACCAGAGTCACCCTGAACGGATTTCATATCACCGCCGTTCAGCTTCAGCTTATAGGTGATACTGGAGTGTCGGAGACTGTGAAAAACCACCTTCGGCAGGCCGTTCTCCTCGATCAGCTTATTGAATGCACGATTGATAACCTGCCCCTCAATCGGCTTTCCGTTGGAAGAACAGAACACCAGATTGAAGTCAATGAACTCGTCACCGAAAAGGTCTTTCAGTTCTTCGATTTCTGCCTTGCGCTGAACCAGCATTTCTGCCACAGTTCTCGGCAGAAAGACCTTGCGGACACTGGTTTTCGTTTTCGGGGTCTTGAGAACTAACGCCGTGTGAGTGCTTGCAAAGGTTGGCGGGAACTTGAACATGATGTCCTTACCGTTCAGATCAGCCATCGCTTCACGGTTCACTCTCTGCAACTCCTTTTCTACGAAGATGCTCGCCTGACCAAGTTCTATGCTTGCAGGAGAGATGTCTACGCAGTCCCATGTAAGCCCCAGAAGTTCGCCCATTCGCAGAGAACAGGAGAAAGCAAGGTTGATTGCCAGTCTCAGAATATCGTCATCACAGGCTTCCAGAGCCTTCAGGAGAACCTCTGCTGTCCAGATGTCTCTGGTCTTGTGTTCTTCTTTCGGCAGAGTAGCGTGTTCCACGGGGTTTCTGGTCATCAATTCCCATTTAACTGCCTGATTGAACGCATTACGCAAAACTTTGTGAATCTCTCTGACCGTATGCGGCGTCAGATATTCGTTGCGGGGCTTTACATTCTTCACCACCACGGACTTCACAGAAAGCAGGTCTCTGTAATACTTATCCATGATCCTGGGGGAAATATCCTCCAATTTCATATCACCGATGAGTGGACGAATATAGTTCGCAATCAGGCTCTTTCTGCTTTCGTAGGTAGACATTGCCCAGGTATTCACACCATAGATGGACATATATTCTTCCAGAAGATCGTTTACGGTCTTAGCAGATGGAGGAATAAAGGTTCCTGCTTCCTGCTCGTATTCGACCTGCAGCTTTCTTTTCTTTGCTTCGGCATTGGTGTCAAAGGTTTCCCACTTTTGACGCTTGTTGCCGTTCTCATCGGTGTATGTATAAACTACGGAATACTTCTTTTTTCTCTTAACGATGGATGCCATACGATCATCTCCTTTCTTCTCCATCCTCCGCTACCAGTCTGTAGCGGTTCTGATTCTGATACCATTTTTCAAAACTCTCCTTGGTGGCTCGGTTGTATCTGCCGACCTTGATAAGCTCGAAATTGCCACTTGCGACAATATAGTAGATTGTCTGGCGATGCACCCCAAGCATCCTTGCGATTTCCGGAAGACCATAGGTCGATGCCATGATGTCAGCGTCCAATTCCTGATCTTCCACAGTGCGGTAATCACTCTGGGAAGCGTACCATTTTTCAAAGCTCTCTTTAGTAACTCTGCGTTTACCCAGGGCTTCTACAATCTCGAAATGCCCTTTGGCAACCAGTTCGTAGGCAGTAGCTTCTTTCAATCCAAGACGCTGACCAAGCTCCTCTACTGAATATGTAGTTTTCTTTAGTGCCTCGCCGGGAGGAGTACCATCAACCTTCTGATATTTGAACTGGTTGGCATACCATTCTTCAAAGCTGTCGATCATCACTCTCATGGTGCCGCCGACGGTGATTGTTTTGAAGTAATTCTTCTTGATGAGCCAGTATGACTCTGTTTTTCCGAGACCAAGTAACCTACCCATTTCAGGTACAGACATACTCGTGCGTTTTCTCGCATTTTCCATCTCATAACCTCCTATGTAAAAATGTAGCCATGTGTTTGCTTGTCATGGCTACATTTTATCGAACTCTTGATTTATTTTGAAGTTTGTCGCCGGGTAGCACGACATCCTTGACAAATATCAGATTTGCTGATCCAGCCACTCGTCGAAACTCTTTTTTGAGATTCGGATGCTGCCGCCGATGCGCACACTATGAAAGGCTTTCTTCTTCACGAGGTTATATGCACTTGTTCTGCTGATACCCAGGATGTCCTGAATCTCATCAACGGTATATGTTCTCTTATCGAACTGGCCTGCGGAGGCTACAATGGATTCTTCGGTACGCTGATTCATAGCAGCGATTCTTTCTTCAAACATCTATGTTCACTCCTTTTCTTTCTTCGGTATATGTTTTGTGGAACGCTTTTTCAGCTGTTCCATTGCCAAGCTGATGGATAAGGCTTTCTCAATCGCTACCATTTCACGGGACGTAACCTTACCTAAGTAATTATCAATTCTGCGCTTATCAATGGTACGAATCTGTTCCAGCTGCACCACAGATGCTTCTCTGAACGCAGGATTGTCTTTAATTAAAAGATGGGTCGGCATATTCTCCTTCTTGCGGATTTTTGTTGTAACAGTTGCCACGATCAGCGTAGGAGAGTGCTTATTACCGGTATCGTTCTGGATCACAATCACCGGTCTGACACCACCTTGTTCAGACCCAACTACCGGGTCCAGATCAGCGCAATAAATATCGCCACGGCGATATACCCAATTTTCTTTCATCATGTGCCATGACCTCCTTTCGTTGGGTATGTAACAAACGACTGCCCGAAATGAATCAGGCAGTCATTCCAAAGTCTATGTGTCCCATATTTGCCACGCACCCCTGGGAAAGAGAACAGTCGTCCTCAGGGAATCATCAAACGGCTGATTGCGAATCAGCTCCATAGGAGTCTAACCTCTGCCGGGTTCTCCGCCAGCTCCGTAGAGAAGTATCATTAACCCTGACTGTTTTCATTGCCGTATTGGTAGCAACCCAATATTTACGAGCCGGTATTGATCGCTGGCACCGGATGAGAGACAACTGCGTCTATATAAGAAAAAGTCGTTTTGTTTCTCTTTCCGATACGTCACGGCGTACCGCTGATGTGGCTGATGCTCTCGCACCGACAGCAGGAACGTATTTGATGATTGTCTATTCAGTTTTCAAGGAACAATCAGCCGTTTTTCTTTGGCTGTGTCTAAATTGTACTGGTTTTGGTTGCAGTTTTTTATGACCTCTCACGGTGGATACCCACCGCCATACGGCGGATTTTATAATTTCATCTTCAAAGCAACCAACTGATTTATAACGGAATCCAATTCCTTTGCAGCTTCATAATTGCGAATCTCGCAGCCAATAAGTATGTAGTCAGTTGAAATACCAAAGAAGATACCAATTTCAATCAGCAGATCAATGGAGAATCCCTGAATACCTCTTTCGATTTTTCCAAGGGTACTTGTACTGATGTTTAATTTCTCTGCAAGCTGTTCCTGTGTCAGCCCTTTTTCTTTTCTAAGTGCGGCAATTCTTTTTCCGCTTTCTTTCTGGTCGTAATACATATCGTTTCCTCCGGTTTCTTGAAATTTTGAAAATGAAAATTCCAAGAAGCCGGGAGGAGAATGGTTGCGGGGAATATCCCCTGAAACAAAAGAAGCGCACCCAATCTCACAATTTCTTGCAAGAACAGGTGCGCCATTGCGCTGATTCTGATTCAAAAAAAATACCCCCGCCAGTTACATTTTCTAAGGCAATTTTGCTCTTGCCCTGAAAACATAACTGGCGAGGGTGTTATGACCGGTGTTGCGCCGGTTCGTATCGGTGTTTTGACGGTGTTATGATGGTGTTATGAAAAAAATCGAGTGTTATGATGGTTTTTATTGGTGTTATGCCGGTGTTATGCCATAACACGCACAAAAACCGCTGGCTTTCAGTCTCTCCGAAAGTTCAATACATTCTTCTGCCAGGAGATTTCTTTGCGCCATTCGCAGTTCTCCACGAGCCATTTCTGGATGGTCTAATTTGCACAACGCCAGAATCATCCAGTAGTACGCATCAATGCTATGCGGAGCAATATGAAGTGCCTTCGCCGCATAGTGCTGAACAGAAACGTAGTCGTGTATCTGGTCGAGCATTTTCAGCAGTTCACTCACAGCACCGAGATAACGGTACTCGAAAGCAACCGATGCAGACATAATCCAATGTTCATATCGTGCGGAGGTAAACAACGGCCCCTGATACAGATCAATGGCTTTTTTCAACACTTCAACTTTTTCCTTTGTATCGGTGGACTTCATTGCAACCGCCCACTTTGTTTCAAACAGCTGACAATCAGTAAATACATTGAGCTTTGGGTTGATCTGATACCCACTGGCTGTCGATTCAATCAGGCGGTAATCTGACAATAATTCAAAAGCCTGACGAAAACGATATACAAGACCTTTTATATTTTTAACGGATAACTCAACATCTTCTTCTGGCCATATTGCTGTGGCGATCTCTCGTGGTGAGGAAGCCGTCTTGCGCTTCAGGAGCAAATAGACCAGAAGTCTTGCGATCTTCGGGGACTTCAATTCGTGTTCAGTCAAAACCCCCTTGTTTGTCGTAATCTTTATTTCCCCGAACAGGTTGATATAAACATCAAGGTCGTTTGCGATTCTCGGTGAAATAATCGTCAGTTTTCTTGTTTCCAACAGGTAGTGTTCATTCAGCGACGAAATAACCGCATAATTCAGCATACGCAAAAAGCTGGCATGGGCTCTGTATCTTTTCGCATTGCGCAGAACAAGGAACCCAGTCGGACCTTTCCAAAAAGGAACAGCGATCACCGACTTTGCATCCAGTCTCTGGTACAGCACATATTCCTCTGGATATTCTTCTTTAATTTCCTCAATATCCGGAATAATAACCGGTTCATGATTCTCTAAACAATATATCCAGCGCTTGTATTTTTCTGAGTATTCAAACTCGTTGAACTTTGTTTGCCCCATTTCTCCAAATTCCGTATCATACCACCAAATAGGCGTAAATACACCCACCTCTGTATCAATATCAAGAATCCCGCACCAATCTGCATTGTAGAACTCCGTGGCAACACGCATAATGTGCAATGCTACTTTCTTCGGTTCCAAGCAGTTGGAGATTTCTTTCTGCATTTTATGTAAGGTACGCTCAATTTCAATCGCAAACTGAACATACTCCTTGGTATCTCCAATGTTATACAGGTCAAATTCGATGTTTTCATTCGTTCCGGATTGTGGCATAACAAGTACCTCCTTGCGCTATATATGAAAAAAGCCGCAAAGCACCACTGACCCATTAAGGATCATGACAGCTCTGCGGCTTGCTTAATCTGTTTTGGGGTTTTGGCTGTCATATCAGTTTGATACCGGCAGTCAAGACAACTTGCTACATGAAATGCAATCTGTATTCAGTTATTCCTGATATACTCAATGGGCATTCACAGGAGTTGACCTGTTTGCACAGGTTAGCTGGTGTGTCTTGCTCAGAAGCAGTAATTCCAAGATGCCTTTGTTATTAAGGTGCATAGGTGACTTTTCGATTCTTGCGAATCACAGTCTTTGTTGTATGTATAATCTCCAGCATCGCTTGCAGCTCTGCGGCATCACAGTCTGCCAGTTCCTCTGCAATTTTCTTGTCGTAGACAGGTTTCACCTGTTCCAGACTATCACACAACAATTCATCGACAGAAACAGACAATGTATTAGCAATCTTTACGATAGTCGGTAGAGCCACTTTGGTTTGTCCCGTTTCGATATGGCTCATATGAGAAGTAGTCAGTCCTGCACGAAAAGCAACTTCTGCCTGCTGCCAGCCCAATTTCAATCGAGCTGCTCTGATACGCTGCCCAATCTTGATATAATCCACTTCATTTACGTCCATCGCTCCGATCACCTCCCATCCGAATCTGTGGTTTTTATTCTATGGGCTAATTGCCTAAATGTCGATTTTGTATAAGGCGATAATGCCCATACAGACAAATTCCGGCAGAATAAATTTAATTGTATGGTCACTGATTGTCTCAAAAAAAGAAGTCCACTCACCGATATATCAGACCGGTTTTGTGGACTTCCTTATTAACTGCTTCTCTTCCTATATCATATTTCCATCTAACTGATTGAATAAGTCTCCTTCGATACCAATTATTTCGTCGATTGAGATGTGTGTGCCACTCCGCATAATGACGGTACGTTCATAATAGTCAATTTTTTTGATGATTCCTGTTTCCGTACAATATGCGCCGCCAGACTTTCTTTCATCCGGGACAAAATATGTAATTGAGATTACCGGAGTATCCGACAGCCTTTCCTGCACGATCTGAAGCCGGTCATTAAGAGCCGATTTCTCATACTCATCCAACTCAATTCGATTCTCGGTAAGTCTGGCGGTCTCCTTTACAGCAGCATCGTATCCAGTCAGAGCCGCAAACGGTGAGAATTGAGCCGCACGATCAATCATCGTCATACGTGGCCTTGTGGGCGAAGTATGGTGCGGCAGATTTATTATGTCATCGTATTTGTGTCTGTTGTTTGAATTGCTCATACCGCACCTCCTTATGCTTGGCAACTTCTTTTTTGATCTCAAAAAACTGGAATTTCTATTTTTCATCAGGAGCCTGTCCATCATGTGTCAACCACTTACATTCTGTTAATTCCATATTTGTAAATGTAGCCTTAAATGATGAATTTTCTGGGCTACAAGCATAAATTCCAAACCGTATTTCATCATTAGCTTTATACACATGGCAAATTCTCATCTGCTTGTACTTAATTCCATCTTCAGAACACTCAATACAATAATCATCCTCTCGTCTACTAAATCTATACCACATAGACTTGATTCCTGCATCTATTTCGGTTGTTGCCCAATCTGAATATCCATTATTAGTCACTACACTTCCTAAATGCTGAAATTCTTCGTTCTCATACTCAATTGAACCCTTAAGCCAGTTCTCACTATCAAGGTACATTACAATACCACACTGGTCAAAACGCACCTTGCTCTCAAATTCAGTTTTAACTACGAAGGAAAAGAATTTCTCAGAAGTTTTCATCTGAAGCACAGGAGCATTATCGTTCCTGAAATGATAATAAGTACGCTGCCACAAATCAGTATGCGGATTAGTAATTATCTCAATCTTATCCTCTGATATTGAATACTGTTTAGGTTCTCTTGTCCATTTCCATTGTTCTTTATTTATCTTCATTTTCATTTCCTTTCAATGTAAAAACTGGAATTGTCTAAAATAGTAAGGCCGTACCGCTTACTATTTTTTCTTTTACTGCTGAAACAGTATCTTTGATCGAATGCGTAGTTGTATCTATAACATTTAATTCATAGATTCCTAAATTGGAAAATTGATTCCACATTGTTTCAACTAATTCAATATTTGTTTCTCTGTCTAACTTTGATCGTTCGATAGCTCGCTTCATAGTTTCTTCTTTACTTGCCCTTAAAACGATATAGTGTACTTCATAATGCTCTTGAACAATGTTGAGCCACGGCTCTAAAAACCACGGTCCTACAATGCCATCTACAATTACGTCATATCCACCACGAGCATATCGCTTCGCAGCTTCTAAAAACGCTTCAATGACAATCAAATTTTGCTCATTTGATTCTGGCAAATGCGGTGGTATTGCCCCTTTACTCAAATAATGATAAAAGTCATCTGTGTGCATATGCACAGACTTTTCCAAATCTGATTCTTTTGCAACAACAGATGCCGTTGTAGTTTTTCCTGTCCCCGGCGCACCTGTGATTACAATAATTCTACCTTGATTCATCTATATTTTACCTCCACAAATTCCGATTTGTTTAACTGTTACGAATTTATCTATTATACTTCGTTGTTATAATACTTGGTTATCAATTCAGCAATGTCTTTTGCAACCTCACGAATTTCAAACAGTTCGTGTTCCCAAATGTAGATTGCCGATGCGTCTGTTTCTCCGTTCGCAAGAACACGATAGCAGTAATAATCACCACAACCATTTGTTGCAAAGAAAACAAACCGATTTACCTTTTCTTCATATTCTTCTGCTTCAAGAAATTCGGGAAAAATCTCTCTGTTGTTCTTTGTGTTACTGATGATTTCTTCTGCTGAAAGCAGAAAATTACGGTCTCCATTTGTTTCTCGCAACAAGGCTTTCAATTCTTCTGGAAATGAAAAACCTACAAATTTTTCTGCCTTTGTAATATCCTTTTCGGAGCAAGGAGCTTGTAACTTCGCCCAACTATGTCCTTCTATCAATTTTTCAATCAATTCTCTATACACGATAACACCTCAACTAATTGGAATTGGCTTACTTCTTTTTGTAAAGCCAAAAGAAAATACCACTAACTAACAGAGGGAAAACAAACGCACCAATGTTGACAGGCTTGATACCCCCAACAAAAGACACTAATCCAATTATGGATACTACCAATGCAATGATTGCAATGGTTTTATAGGTTTTCTTATTCATAGTTTTCTCTCATTTCACACTCGCAATGTATGCTGTAGCAAATGGGGTTCCGGTTTTCTGAACCATGTTATAGGCATTATTACCACGCTCACAACCCAAATCTACCGTAGTGAAGCCAATGATAGGCATATAGTTTTTATCGTCCAGATTGATAAAGCCCATCATGTTTTCGTTAGTTACATTCGACTTGAAAGTAACTTTCTGACGAATCCATTCCGCACATTCTTTTGCAATAGCTTTCTGCGTCAGTTCATTTCTAAGTTTAACTTCAAACTCTGTTCCATATAAACTGCGCTCTCTATTGAGACGAGGGATGTAAAACTCTCGTCTTTCCTTTTTCGTCTTTTCTGTTGTAAAGGTGGGCGACGTGAAAATAAATCTCAGCTCATCTATGCCCTGAAGTTCTTTCTTTAATTCTTGAAAAGCGTAAATTGAGAAACAAGCCGCTGCGATAGAAAGTTTACTTCCTTGCTTGATCTCAGCAGCCAAATCATCTCGAAGTGTTTTTGTTGTATTGTTAATTAGCTCCATTCCCAATTCTCCCTATGTTCTCTCAGTATGCAGTATATCAAGAGCGCTGTCCCATAAAACGGACATCATTTTTCGTCTGGAACCATTTCCATAATATCGTCAAATGTACAACCGAGGACGGTGCAAATTTTCACAAGTGTGTCCGTAGTCACATTATCTCCACGATTCATTTTGTTGATTGTATAATTGCTGAGATTTGCTTTCTCAGCCAAATCCTTTTTCTTCATATCTCGATCAATCAACAATTTCCAAAGTCTTTTATAGCTGACAGCCATCACTTCACCAATCCTTTCATACAAACTTCCCGTCTGCGAGGTAACTCTATCTAAATTATATCATTTTCTTCGACAAATTCAATGCAGAAGTGAGTTATAACTACATTTTTATTTTCTACTTCAAAGTTATTTTTGTATTTTTTGAATGCAACGGCATATTTGGCCTAAATTGAGCAGGAGAAAGAGTTTTTTGAAGTCTCACAAATTGGCAAGCAGTGTAAACCTGTACAGGTTCACTTATTTTCTCGATTTTCCCTCCGGTGCAATCTTCGCAAATTTGCTTGTTGGAGAAGCATCCCCAATCCCCTTTGAACGGTATCTGCGATACCGGCTACTCGTTCATTCTGAACGCTTTCTGGAGAAAGAAAAAACCTGGACTACCATTTGCTGGGGTTAGATAGCGATACTTTTTACATCTACCATGTTGCGGCGGTCATGGTTGACAACTTGCGTCGGCTCCTGCTCGGTATCAACCTGTCCGACAAAGCTATAATGGATTTCGATTTTCCGGGTGTTGGTTTCCCGGTCTAATTCATGTATCAAAATACGGTCGATAAACTCATGGACGTTTTCATAGGTCAATTCCTGTATGTCGCTGTATTTCCCGACAATCTGAATAAACCTTGATATATCCCTTTTTCGCTCGGTAACGGTTGCGATCTGCTGTTGTAACTCGTCTATCCTTGCGGCAAGGGATTTCTTTTCGTCCTCATAGCCGGAAGTTAGAAACACAAACCGTTCATCTGTCAGTCTGCCTAATGCGTTGTCCTCATACAGCTTGCGGAAAAGCGTGTCAAGTTCGGTCATACGCGCCTGTGCTTTGAAAAGTTCCTTTTGCTGCTGCGCTAATGCCTTTCTCGCTTCCATGTCGCCGTACTCGGTAGCTTTACAGATAAAGTCCTGTTCGTGTTCCTTAACATACCGCAAAACCCGCCGCATATCTTCCAGCACTAAATCAAGAAGTACGTTTTTGCGGATATAATGAGAGGTACACTCGCTGCCTGTCCTTGCCCTGTTGCGCCATGCGCCGCAAGAATAGGAAAACTTGCGCGGCTCGATATTTACGCCCTGTTGGTAATACATCTTATGTCTGCAACCAGCGCAAAACAGCAAGCCGGAAAAAATATCAATCTCCGCTGCTTTTGTCGGGCGGTGGCGGGTAGCAATCCGCTTTTGCGCAAGTTCAAAGGTTTCCTCGTCAACAAGCGGCTCATGGGTGTTTGGGAAGAAATAGCGTTGTTCTTCTTCGTTCTTCCGGGTCTTTTTCGACTTGTAGGATACCTTGTGAGTTTTCGCGGTTATGGTATGCCCTAAATATTCCTGCCTTGCTAATATGTCATAGAGCGTTTTGTCCGGCCAAGTATAGGGGGCGATCATTGCCCGCTGATACCGCGCCTGTCCTGTACGCTGATAGCGCAACGCTCCAATCGTCAAGACTTTGTTTTCCGCAAGCCATTTTTGGATTTCGCACATACGCACGCCGCTAACAAACATAGCGAAAACCTGTTTGACAATCGGCGCGGTTTCCGGGTCGGGTATAAGGTGGTGGCGGTTGTTCGGGTCTGGGATATAGCCGTATGGATATTCCCCGTTGACGCGCTCGCCTTTTTGCGCCTGTGCCTGTTTAACTGCGCGGATTTTCTTGCTTGTGTCGCGGGCGTAAAACTCGTTAAACCAGTTCCGCAAGGGGGTAAACTCGTTATCCTCCCGCGCTGTGTCAACTCCGTCGTTGATCGCGATATAGCGTACTCCGTTTTCGGGAAATACAATCTCTATGAGTTCGCCCGTTTTCAGATAGTTTCTGCCAAGACGGGAAAGGTCTTTGGTAATGACCGTCGCCACTCGTCCGGCTTCCACTTCCTGCAACATCGCTTGCAGCCCCTCGCGCTCAAAACTCACGCCGGAAAATCCGTCGTCCACAAAAAACTTTGTGTTCAAAAAATGGTGTTCGTCCGCATAGCGTTGAAGTATCATTTTTTGGTGCTGTATGCTTCCGCTTTCTCCGGCTTGCATATCCTCTTGACTTAAACGGCAGTAAAGGGCGGTGATTTTATTCGACTGTAACATTAGTCCTCCTTTCCGACAGCCGAATAAACAGGTATAATGTGTTGCTATCATTATACCATATCCCGCCGCCTAATGCACTACTCGGACGCTAAAAATCCCGGATTTCCGGGCTTTTTCTGCAAATCCTTTACAATGAGTTTCTCAATCTTTTTATGGATTGTATCGGTTGCCTTTTCACTCGGCAACGCTTGAACAAGATAGGTGATTTTCCCTATTTTGCGTTCGGTTGTAATTGTCTGTTTTTTATCCATTAGAAAAACCTCCTTTTCCTGTATGGATAAACTATATTCGTCAAAAGGCAAAAACGGGCGGTTGTTAGCTGCAACCTCACGGGAGTTTCACCCCGGCCCATGCTTATGGGTGCGCCGCGCAATACTTTGAGGGTGTTCAACGCGGGAGTATCATTGTGCCGCCTTGTATGTCGTCGCCCACAAGCTGCTAAACCTGTTTTACGGCGCGGTAGTTCTCGCTCGGCTTTTCCCCTATGGGGAAAAGCTGTCATGGCGTACCCGCCGACTGGCTCGGTACAGACGGAATGTACCCGTTTGCCTGTTATGCTGCGCACCAAAGGCCGCTTTCTTTGTCAAAGAACAATAGGCTTTGTCGGCCTGCAAAAGCACATCAACAGCGGATATGCTTTTGCGGAACGACAAATAGCCCATAACGGGAAGCGTGGAAAGGGGACACGCTCCCCGCATGGGCTAAAAGATTATCCTACATGAAAAGCAAGGGTGCGGGTAATAAGGCGCACTTGCAGCCTGTTACGCATTTCCTCGTCCACATAGGAATAGGTATTGCCCGCGTCGTCTTTCAGCGTGCGGGTACAAAGTTTCGCTATGTAACCCTCGTAGTGCTTCAAGATCGCGCACATGGCGGTTGTGTCGCCGTTTGCCGCTGCGGAAATGACAGGGAACGGCAACAGATTTTCAGACTTCCTAACGGTATTCATCATCTGCTTTTCCCTCCAAATACTGTTTGATTTTCGCAAGCGCGGATTTCCTGTGCCGGAAAACCGTCGTGCGTACAACATTCAGCAGTTCGCCAATTTCCGCGTCGCTCATATCCAAGAAGTAGGACAAAAGGATAATGTCGCGTTTCCTTTCGGGCAAAGCGTTAAGGGCTTCGGCAAGCAGTTCATTTTTGACGAGTACATCAAAGCCGGACACTTGAAAACGGAAATAATCGCTTTCGTATTCGTCCGTTGTGAAAAGCTGCGCGAGTTCGCTTTCGCTCAAATCCGAAAAAGTAACTTCGCGTGCTGCGCGTTTCGCAAGAGTGCGGCGGTGGCTTTTCGCTTCGCCGACCAAAGTTTTCTTTGCTAATGCGTCGTACTGATGTTGTATTCTTTCCTTGTCGGAAGAAGATAGCTCCATAGAGTTCACCTCCTTCCCGCGTGGAGTAGAGGACGGGAGTTAAGGGCTTGTCCTCTCTGCCCCTTTCGCTCCGTACCCGTTCGGGAGATGGCTCTTGAGTGCGCTTTTCAGAAAAAAGTTGAAAAAAGCAAAATGCGCCCGTCCGCAAGACGCGGACGGGCGCAAAGGAAATGTAAGCAGTAGCTAAATGTATTGACAGTTCACATTCATAGCCGGAATATCCCGCTTGCGGAGCATAGCTTTTTTTGACCGCAAAGCATTAGGCGGGTTACAGTAAATAAAAATGGACACGGCGATACCTCCCCGATACCGCCGTATCCTTAAAAAAGGGCGACTTTAATACACTACCCGCAATCCATTCTATAATAGGGAACAGCGGCTTTTGCGCAATATTAAATAAAAAAGCCGATAACACATAGGTTTTTTGACCTAATGCGTTATCGGCTCTGCGTCTATGCGTCTGGCACTTTTAATCATTTTTTTTGAATTTATTATATGTGTTAGCTAACTGTCCACAAGCCGCGTTAATCTCTCTGCCATGAGAAACTCTCATAGTAACTTCAAGTCCTGCTTGCTCTAATTGATGTTTGAATGCAACTATTTCCCGTTTCTGTGGTGCTTTAATTCTTGAATTGCTTGTTGGGTTGTATTGTAACACGTTAATCATAACTTTTTTGCCCCGAAACCATTTTGCAAGTTGTCTTACATCTGAGGGCCGGTCATTTATACCCGGTAAAAGCAAATACGCAAAGACAATTTTGCGATTATGCCTTTCAGAATAGGATAAGGCTTGCTTAACAACATCTTCAATAGCATATATGCGCATGTGAGGAATAATACGATTTCTTGCAGATTGTGTTGCTGCGTGTAAAGATATTGTCAACTGAATTTTAAGATGTTCCTCGCGCAATTTTTTTAATTGATCGACCGGACCAACTGTTGATATGGTAATGCCGTCGGTTGGAAAGTTGAGCCCATATCTATCTCGGAGAATATGGATTGCTTTTATCAAGTTGTCATAATTGAATAAAGGCTCTCCCATACCCATAAAAACGATACGGTTTACTTTTCGACGCAACAATATAATCTGTTGTACGATTTCTGACGATGTTAGATTACGAACAAAGCCATTTCGCCCGGACTCACAAAAAATACAACCAACAGGACAACCGACTTGTGTGCTCACGCAAACAGTTCCACCATCTCGCCGCTTGATAAAAACCGTTTCAATGTATTTGTTGTCTTTCAGTTCGTAAACATACTTTTCAGTATCACTGCTTTTGCAAATATTTTTTACCAACATTGATAGATTTTTTTTGCGTGGTAATTGCTTATATAATTCTTCATATAAGGCTTTTGCTTCATTCTCGCCAATAACTTCCGACATTTCTTTGTAAGTAAATCCGTATGGATCATTCCGTACTTCCGCAGGCGTATATTTAGGTAAACGTTTCATTTTTATATCCTTTCTTCTAAATAATAAAAGTTTGTTTTTCTGTATTTTTGATTACAATCTCTAATTTTTCTACATCAATGATATGCGTCAATTTGCATTTAGGGCAGAAAAGAGGAAAATCTTTTAATACAGTATTATGAAATACTTGAACTCTCGTCTTTCCGTTACAAATCGGACATTTTATCCAATATTTTGGCTCTACTCCAAAAGTAGTGGATAAGTACCTTTTGTGATATACTTGTCACGGGGTGATGAAACAGGTGGAAAAAAACTTCACAGCGATGATTGCAGGTTCTCTCAATCTAAGTGAACCGTGGTACGTGGAGGGAGCTGAGTTCCGTCCGGAAGAGCAAGAAGTGCATATCTACGTCAATGTCAGAAAGACTGCAGCCCTCGTCTGTCCATGCTGTGGCGGGCCTACTTTACGTAACGGCTATGAGCCAACAGAGCGTGTTTGGCGGCACGGAGACTGCATGTTCTATCCGACCTACGTCCATTGCAGGCGTCCACGGGTGAAGTGTCCAAGGTGCGGCACGAAGCAGGTGAACGCCCCATTTGAGCGGAAGAACAGCCGCTTCACTCTGTTGTTTGAGGGCTATGCCATGCTGATTCTTGCCGACATGCCAAGGGCTCGCGCAGCAGCAGTGCTTCGGTGCGATGAGAAATCTCTTGCCTCTATACTCAACTATTGGGTAGACGATGCGGTGAGTAATCGCTCACTGAGCGGCGTGAAGCGGCTCGCCATCGACGAGACCTCTCGCCTTCGGGGACATGACTATGTGACAGTCGTGATCGATGCCGACCAACGCTGTGTAATCGACGTAGAGGCAGGCAGAGATAAAGCCACGGTGTCCACCTTCGCTGAGAAACTGGAGATGCGTGGTGGCAATGCGGCGGCCATCTGTGCGGTAACAAGCGATATGTCGAAGTCTTACCTGCCAGCCATTGAGGAAAACTTCCCTAACGCCCTGAGCATCATCGACAAATTCCACGTCAAGAAGGTGCTGATGGACGCCCTTGACGATGTTCGCAAGGAGGAGCAGCGAACCGCTGCGTCCAAGAAAGAGCTCTTTCTTGGAAGGCGTCTATTCATGATCCCCAAAGCCAGGATGACCAGCGAACAGGCGGAAAAACTGGGATCTCTGTCCAAGCTGTATCCCAAGACTGGTAAGGCTTACAGCATTGTAGCAACCCTTGATGACTTCTATACCTGCCAAACGGTGGAGGAAGCTGAACAGGCTTTCGACCGCCTCTACTCATGGATGCGTCGTTGCCGTTTGAAGCCAATGAAAGAGGCCGCCAAGACACTCCGGAACCACAAGACGAAGATACTGGCTTACTTCTACCACCGCATAACGAATGCTGTCTGTGAGGGGATTAACTCCATGATACAGGCGGCAAAACGGAAGGCTCGTGGCTTTAATACATTCAGAGGATTTGCCTCGATGATATACCTTGTTGCTGGCAAGTTACAGCTGGCTGTGCCACGCCCCTTTTGACCCTTATCCACTAAAATTGGAGTTGAACCATTATTGCGTATTGTCAATCTCTCTCAAACCGGGTAGTAAAAATACGGCAAGCGCAACGATGATAATGCCAATTCCGCAAATGACAAACCA
>NZ_JBQHWC010000014.1:0-90782 GCF_052064155.1 Blautia sp. HCP3S3_C12
TCACGAAGTGACCCCCGCGGAGTACAATACTCAATCGGCAACGCAGGAAGTTAATTCTCAAGGAAATGTCAACATGTATGTAGTTTTGAAGATACAGTAGAAACCAGCTATCATCTAGCTGGTTTTTTTGTGCGTAAAAATATTTTTTGTTAATTAAGCTATAGAAAAATAAGGGGGATGCCATTTGGCATCCCCCCCAACATTTACAGTGAATGAATATAAGTTAACAGTTCCTCTTTTTCATTGGATGTTAATTTATGGTTTTCTGTAAAGGCACAGACGAAATTTTTCAGAGATCCTTCATAGGAATCCTCAATGATCTGCTGTGCATAATCTTCATAGTATTTTTTTCTGGATACAGATGGGATATAGATGGCCCTTTTTCCACTTTTGTCAATATTTAGAAAGCCTTTCTGAGCCAGGCGGGTGAGGAATGTGTTAACAGTCTGCTTTTTCCATTCCTTTTTTTCTTCTTCGTTAAAGTGAGTCATAATTTCAGAAAAAGTCGCAGGTGTTTCTCTGGACCATAAATATTTCAAGATATAAAATTCAGTTGCACTCATTGCGTTTTGTACCATTGTTTAGTCCTCCTTATATAAAGTAAAAGTACATACTGCATATTAGTATAATATATATATAAGAATTTTTCTAGATGTATAATTATACAAAAATCATACCTGAAAATAGGTTGTTTTTATCTTATAAAAAGATCTGTAAGGTTTCACAGCTCCTGTTTTTCAGGGACAAAAGCAGATGCTTCTTTGATCATGCAATATTGTTTCAGATTAAAATGTGATTTTTCTACAATTCCATAAACTTTAAATCCAAAGTGTTCATATATTGGAACATTATCAGGGTTGTGGGTTTCCAGAGAAACCAGCATTTTGTGCTGTTGTGCGTAATCCAGTACTTCATTCATCAGTAATTCGGCCAGACCATGATGCTGATGTCCGGGATCTACCGCCAGGTAAATTACATGGAGACGCTCAGTCTGGTGAAGCTGGTCTGTCCAGCTGGAATTCAGATAATCTTTTCCCTGGACAAAGTTCCAGAAGGTTTTCAGGCTGGGGTCTTCTTTGATGAGCCATCCATCAGTGGTGAGCAGAGCTTTGGCTTCAGTAAGGCAGTATTGCAGGACGTTATAAGGTTCACTTTCATCAGAAACCACCAGTATACTGTTTAATTCGCTGCTGTCTGAATAAATTTCACAGGTTTGAAAAAATTCTGTCAGGTCACAGGAAAAAAGCTCAGGCAGAAGTCGTTCTCTGGTGTCATTATCCGGTATCAGTGCATGATACAGGGGGTCTTGTGCAAAACAAACAGTCAAAAGCTTCTGCAATCGTGGTAAATCCTCTTCCTGTACTCTGTACAAATTTTTACTTTCCATAATAGTATAAAAAACTCCTTTATATATTTGTTAAGATATCATTCAGCATGGAGCAGAGCTTGGTCACTGAATTTTTAAGGTAACGGATATCGTCTTTATAGTAAGCCTTCTGTCTGCGCAGCGCGGCATCCAGGCGGCGGATTTCTATTTCCAGTACCGGATCTGGTTCCTTCATCCGTTCTTTTAGCTGCTGGACAATACCATATAGATTTTCATGATGCATAATCCGTCCGGCACCCCACATCAGCCGGTCTTTAGGCTGGTGGAGAATATACTCTGTAAAATGATAATAGACTTCCTCATCAAAGAGGAATGCATACATATTATTGTCTACACGATACAGGGCTTTCAAGGCATCGGTAATATTCTTGTCTATCAGTGCATTCTTAGCCTTTTCCAGCTGTCTGATATTGTGAAAGGCAGCATCCTGCGGAAAGATTACTTCATCCTGCCAGTTCAGGCGTACCAGGTAATCCTGAGCCTTGCGAAAAGTCTTCAGAAGCTGCAGGGAAGTATTTTCCCATTTGCGGCGAAAAATTTTCCGATCCTGTTCGGAAGCCAGAGCAGAATACTCCTTATTGACCTGGCATATTTTCTGATAAACTTCCTGTCCGAGAGATTCTGCTGTACGGAACAGAGCTCTCAATCCTTCCAGAT
Source organism: Blautia sp. HCP3S3_C12 (assembly GCF_052064155.1). Lineage (NCBI taxonomy): Bacteria > Bacillati > Bacillota > Clostridia > Lachnospirales > Lachnospiraceae > Blautia > Blautia sp. HCP3S3_C12. The sequence goes on from NZ_JBQHWC010000014.1 coordinate 2,045, forward strand.
CAGAGACAGCGAAATCCAGAGTCTTTTCTTCTGCATTTGAAGCGGCTGCCTGCATGGTATTACTGAAATTCAGAGGCGGAAGAATTAGCCTGTCATAGGCCAGAACCAGCTTCAGATAGCATTCATGATGAAAACGATATACAGGTTCCTGGTATACATCCTGGTTATCATATTGGGAATGATAATAATTCTGCATAAAGGGTCCTGCGCTGAAATCATTTACAGTGGAAGGAATGCCTGCAATTGCCATGGAAAAATCATCGGACCAGGTTTCAATAGGAGACAGAACAGAGATCCCGTCCGGATAAGCCTGGGGCGGCACAGTGAGGGAATCTGTGAATTCCCTGATAAAATCTGCATATTCATAGGTACAGCGGATAGCATCCCGGGTGTTGTGGGCATGTGCAGGAAGTTCAAAATTTAAGTTGGCAATAACTTTACCCTGCCAGTCTGGATGTACACGGAATACTTGATTGTAGGCTCCTGTAGACCAGTCATATTTGGAATCGATCACGCCCCATTCCTCAGCTGCCATAGCACAGAATACAAGGGTGTGGGCAGGTTTGTATCTGCCCTTTATCAATGCCCTGGCAATACCAAGCATCATGGCAACAGCGGCATTGTCATCCTGAAATCCATCAAAATAGGAATCGTAATGAGCAGATAAAACAATCATGTGATCTGTTTCGGTGCCCTGGATTTTTCCCACAATATTACTGGCCTGTACATCAGGCATAACCCTGGAACTGGCATCCAGAGAAACCTGCAGGGAGGCCGGATTATTTCCGGAGGCAGCGGTATTCTGAGACTGAATTTTAGAAAACAGTGCATCTTTCAGAAGCCGTGCATCTGCCTGAGACAGCGAAAATGCCGGGGCAAATTCAGGTCCGGCAATGTCCTGGGCATTCAGAGCGGTATCTGCAATTTCTCCATATCCGTTTGCCTGTACTGCGATCAATGCAGCAGCTCCCCGTAAATATGCCTGATAGACAGGAAAGCTGATCCACCATTCATCTCTCTGGTTGATCTCTACAAGTACCAGTTTATTCTGTACATTTATTCCTTCATAATCTGCAGCAGTTCCTTTTCCAAGATAAACTAATTCGTAATCCTGAAAACCATCTGTCTGAAAATTAGTCTGATAGCCTCCCATCTGGAAAAGGTGTTCTCTGCCTGATTCATCAACATATTTAAGAATTGCCTTTTCAAATTCCCATCCGTCAAGGGTAAAGGTATCTCTGGAAACATCAGTCAGACCGATCTCACACATTTCCTCATAGAGCATGTGCCCGGTAGCTGTCTCCGCTGCAGAGCCTGCAGTGCGGTAACCAAGGACGGAATTCGTTTTTTCCTTCTCCATACGTCTGGCCAGATGATAGGACCAGTCTGTATCAAGAAAGGAGATACAGTTTTCTTCTGTATTCAATGGAATCGCCTCTTTTCTGCCCTGCAAAACGCAGGGGTTCTGTTCTTTGTTTATTCGTAAAATAGTATCTGTGAAAATATACCCCTCTTTCATATGAAAACATATACTATAATCAGTATACATTTTAACGATGCAAAACACAAATAAAATCTGTTGTTATTTTTCCATGGGAATGATATGATGAAATTACTGTGATTGTATTCAATTCTGAAAAGGCAGGGCTTCTATTTCTCCAGGCCATTGCCTGAGAAAGATATACTCAAGATTATCTGATATATCATAACCCCTCAAAATACTTCATAAACTGTAAAAAAGTATTTTGAGGGGTTTCCTTTTGAAAGATTATATCGAAGAAAGGGCAGTGGAAATCGCCGGTTATATCATTGAGACAAATGCAACGGTACGTCAGGCAGCGAAGAAATTTGGGATCAGTAAGAGCACAACACACAAGGACTGTACAGAACGTCTTAGTCAGATCAATCCAGGCCTTGCAGCGGCAGTTCGCCAGGTGCTGGATGTGAACAAGCAGGAAAGACATATTCGTGGGGGTCTGGCTACCAGGGAGAAATATTTGCACCAGCAGAATTAAAAAATGTGATAAGATATAGTTATGTGACTGAAAGCATGTGACTTCAGTCGTGTGAGAAATTCCCATCAGGATAAGAAAACATAAATGATAAGGATTAAGAAAGCGAGGAAAAGAGAATGGCAGTAAAAATTTACCATGGAGATATTTTATTTACTCCGGCAGCAGATCAGCTGTCAGTTTATGAGAATAGTTATATTATAGTAGAGGACGGAGTGGTATCACAAATCTGTGAAAGGGTTCCGGAGGAGTATAAAGGAGCAGAGGTTGTTGATTACGGTGATAAATTAATTATTCCTGCTTTTTCAGACCTCCATGTACATGGGTCACAGTATGTACAGCGTGGCATTGGCATGGATTGTCTGCTTTCTGACTGGCTGAACCATTATACATTTCCGCAGGAATCACAGTTCAGGGATATGGATTATGCGAAAGAGAGCTATGATGCATTTGTAGATGACATGCTTCGTCACGGTACCTTTCATGCAAATGTTTTTGCTACGATCCATCGTGAGGCTACGGATTATCTCTTTGATAAAATGGAAGAGAAGGGAATGTATGGATATGTTGGAAAGGTAAATATGGATTGTAATTCACCGGAGTTTCTGATTGAGAAAACAGAGGATTCCCTGTTGGAAACAGAGAAATATCTGTCAGACCATGAAGGCAGCAAAAAGGTGAAAACAATTCTGGCACCACGTTTTGCTCCTACCTGCAGTGAGCCTCTGATTCTTGGTCTTGGAAAACTGGCTGCAAAGTATCATTGCGGTGTGCACACACATCTGGTAGAGTCTGTCTGGGAAGCGGAGGAGGCGTTAAAGCTGTTTCCGGGATATGGGTCTGATGCGGAAATTTATGAACGTGCAGGTTTGATGGATTATGGCCCATCCATCTTTGCCCATGTAATTTTCCCAACTGCAGAGGATAAACGGATTATGAAAAAACATGGAAGCTTGTCTGTGCATTGTCCGGATGCAACAGTAAACATTGTGGCAGGTATTATGCCACTGCAGCAGATGGCCTCTGAAGGTCTGAAGATTGCCATGGGATCTGATGTTGCGGGAGGACATGGAATTGCCATATACCGTCAGGTGGCAAGGGCAGTACAGCTGTCAAAACTGAAAGAATTTTATGAGCCGGCTGAAAGTAAGACCATTACAATCACACAGGCTTTCTATCATGCAACCAAGGAAGCAGGAAGTGTATTTGGAAAGGTTGGATCTTTTGAAAAGGGATATGCATTTAATGCTCTTGTAATTGACAATATGGAGGATTCCTGGTCTAAGATGACTGCCCAGGAGAAGCTGGAAAGATTTTGCTATATTGGAGATGACAGAAATATCAAAGCCAGATATATAGACGGAAAATTGTTGAGTCAGGAGTTCTAATCTGTTATACTGCGATTATAGAGAAACCTCAGAGAGAAGGAGGAAATATACATATGGCATTATTAGAGGTGAACTTTTTTTCCAAGGCGCTGATGCGGCCGGTAACGATGAACGTGATCCTTCCGGCAGATAAAGTCTTTTTTGAAGAGGAGACAGAAGAAGATGAAAAACCTTTCAAAACGCTTTATCTTCTGCACGGTGTAATGGGAAATTATACAGACTGGGTGACAGGAACCTGTATTAAGCGTTGGGCAGAGGAGAAGAATCTGGCAGTAGTGATGCCCTCCGGTGCAAATATGTTTTATATGGATCATCCTGAAGTTAATGAAAATTACAGTGAATTTATAGGAAAAGAACTTGTAAAGATCACACGAAGGATGTTCCCGTTATCTCATAAAAAAGAAGATACATTTATCGCTGGTTTATCCATGGGAGGATACGGTGCGATCCGAAATGGCCTGAAATACCATGATACATTCGGATATATCGCAGGCCTTTCTTCTGCTATGATTCTGGAAAAAATGGATACAGATGATGACAGTTCTCCTATGTTTTTCGAGAAGAAAACGTTCCTGGAAGGTGTTTTTGGAGATCTGTCCCAAATTCATGACTGTGAAATTAATCCGGAGTGGATTGCAAAGAAACTGAAAGAGGAAAAAGCTGAGTTTCCGAAAATGTATCTTGCCTGCGGACTGGATGATCCGCTGCTTCCTCCGAACCGCAAATTCAGGGACGCTATGAGTGAACTGGGTGTGAATGTCACTTATGAAGAAGGACCGGGAGCCCATGAATGGGATTTCTGGAATCGTTATATTAAGAAAGTCCTGGACTGGCTGCCACTGGATAAAGACAGCAAAGAAGGGATGAACAGTGGTAATGTAGGATTATAAATAATTATATTAAAAGAAGCATCTGTGTGGGAGCGATCCATGGAGATGTTTCTTTTTTTATGAAAGAAAGTGGTTTGTAGATTTCAATTGTAAATAGCTATGTATTTTTGAGAACTATGAGTTTTGGCGCATAAAAAATTGTATGAATTAAATATACTAAATGTGAAATTAATTACAATAACGCAAAAGTGAAATGAAAAAAATATCAAATGTATTATATAATAAACACAAAAATACAATAAATACATTAGAAAACAAAATAAAAAACAACAATATGCACAAATGATATGAAAAAAGTTCCAATAAACACAAATGATATTGAAAAAAATATTAAAAGAGAGTATGATTTGAGCAAATGGAGGAGGTAATGATAATGAATCAAAAAATAGAAGCATTAAAAGGGGAATTAATTGTATCTTGTCAGGCTCTTTCACAGGAGCCGCTTCATTCTTCATATATTATGAGCAGAATGGCAGTAGCCGCATTGGAAGGCGGGGCTAAAGGAATAAGGGCTAATACCAGAGAAGATATTAAGGCTATTCAAGAACAAGTAGATCTTCCGATTATTGGAATAGTAAAAAGGGATTATCCTGATTGTAAGGTATATATTACCCCTACTATGAAGGAAGTAGATGAGTTGATGGAAGTTAAGCCTGAGATTATAGCTTTGGATGCTACTGGGGCACTTCGCCCAGGGGGAATAACACTGAAACAATTCATAGAACAGATTAGGAAAAAATATCCGGATCAGCTTTTGATGGCAGATTGTTCAACTGTTAAGGAAGCACAATATGCAGATCAGATAGGATTTGATTTTATAGGAACAACCATGGTAGGGTATACAGAACAAAGCGCGGATGACAAAATTGAAAAAGATGATTTTCGTATTATCAGAGAAATTTTAAATTCAGTAAAACATCCGGTAATTGCGGAAGGAAATATTAATACACCTGAAAAAGCTAAGAGAGTTAAAGAACTGGGAGTTTTCAGTATTGTAGTTGGTTCAGTTATTACTCGCCCACAATTGATTACCAGAGCATTTGTAGATGCATTACATGAATAAATATAAAGAGCTCCAGTAAAACGAAAATTATTGCGGAAAGGAAGGATATTATTTTGAAGAGGAAGCGGGAAAACGGTGAAAATAGATTTGCCTATATTGTAAATGCACCCATGATTATTTATCTGGCCTGTTTTCTGGCATTTCCAATGATATGGGGATTGTATATGAGTTTTACAAACAAGACAATTGGAAATCCTGCATCGTTTGTTGGATTGAAAAACTATATCAGACTTTTGGGAGATCCGGAATATAGGAGATCAATTTTAAATACTGTATTTTTTACTGCTATTTCTATAGCTGTAAAAACAGTTCTTGGAATGCTCATGGCATTATCTTTGAATCAGAAATTTAAAGGCAGAAATGTAGCAAGGGCATTGCTGATGATTCCATGGACGTTGCCGAATATTGTTGTAGTTTATAACTGGCGTTGGATTTTTAATTCAACAGGTGGAATTGCCAATCATATATTAAAATCTCTGCATATTACAAATTCAGATATTATCTGGTTCGGATCAGCAGGGCTTGCAATGACTACAATCATTGTAGCTAATGTATGGAGAGGAACACCATTTTTTGGAGTTTCTATTTTGGCTAAGTTGCAGACAATTCCAAAGGATTATTATGAAGCTGCGGAAATTGATGGTGCTGGTCTTTGGAAGAAATTCAGATATATTACATTACCGGAAGTAAAAGATGTAACTATTTTATCTGCACTTATGAGTACGATTTGGACCATTAATGAATTTGAGACAGTGTGGTTATTAACCGGGGGCGGTCCAAACGGAACAACAGAAGTTATGAATGTATATAGTTATAAGACTGCTATGAGAAGTATGATGCTTGGACGAGGTATTGCAGTTGCAGTACTTGCAATGCCGATTCTTATGATTCTTATTAGTATCCTGACACGCCGTATGCTGCCGGAAAATGAATGATTGTGAGGTATTGCGTGTGCGGAAAAATGAAAGGAGAATTATATGAAAACTAAAAAGAAAACAGCATTACTTGGAAGGATATATCTGATCATATGTCTGATAGTTGCATTATTTCCAATATACTGGATGATCAATACTTCCTTTAAAAGTGATTCTGAAATTTACGCAAAAATTCCGACGTTGATTCCTCATCATCCTACTGGTGGCGCGTATGCTTACTTGATTAATAATACAAATTTTCTTGCAAGTATGAAGAACAGTTTGATTATTGCTATATCCGTTTCGGTATTTTCAATTTTAATAGCATATCCTGTTGCGTACACTTTATCAAGAGTAAAATTTAAAGGAAGACGAGTATTTTCAAAATCAGTATTATTTATGTATTTATTACCAACTACAGTTCTGTATATTCCATTATACATGTTGGTATCTAAAATGCATCTTACCAATACGATTTGGGGGCTGATTGTAATTTATCCTACATTTACATTGCCCTATGTTGCATGGATTCTTATTCCGCATATAGCAGCTGTTCCGAAGGAACTTGAGGAAGCTGCGAAGGTAGACGGATGTTCCAGGATAGGTACCATGTATAAAATTGTATTTCCACTGGCATTGCCAGGGATTATATCTACTACAATTTTTACGTTTGCAATGTGTTGGGGAGAATATATGTATGCATTGGTAAATCTGACATCAAGTCAGGTACAGACTTTCCCATTGGTTATTTCAGGATTGATCTATGGTGATATGCCACCTTGGAATCAGTTAATGGCGGGCGGTGTCCTTGCTGGTATTCCTATTATAGTGATTTATATGCTGGCTTCCAGTGGATTAGTTGGCGGAGCAACTGACGGTGGTGTAAAAGGATAATATTAAAAAGCTAATATAATAGAAAATAATTAGAAAATAATAAAAATGAAAAGTTAAAAGGAGGAACTTCTATATGAGAAAAAAATTATTATCAATGGTAATGGCAGGAACATTGGCTCTTTCATTTACTGCATGCGGAGGAAGTAGTTCCACTGATACAGAAAAAAATACGGATACTGCCAGCACGACAGAAACGCAAACAGAAGATAGTAAAACAGCGTCTGATAAAAAGTCTATTACTATCTGGGTGGAAAAAATCTTCAGTGATGACGCGAATACTAAAATGGAAGAAAGGCTGAAGGAATATGAAAAAGAAAAAGATGTAACAGTAAATTGTGAAATGGTAGCTGCTACAGATTTTGTAACAAAATTAAATGCTGCAATTGAAGCTGGCCAGAGTGTTCCGGATATTATTTCTGCAGACACAACGAAGGTATTAAATTATTATCCGAATATTCCGTGTAATGATGTGACAGATCTTGTTAATAAAATAAATGAGGAACGACCATATTTGCAGGCAAGTTATGACGGAACTAAGATCGATGATAAATATTATTATGTACCGTTTTATAGTTCTTCTACGTTAATGTTTATCAGAAAAGATAAATTTGAAGAAGCTGGTATTACTAAAATGCCTGAAACTTGGGATGAAGTGTTTGAGGATGCAAAAAAGGTAAGCGACCCAGATAATGATTTTTATGGACTTGCAATGGGCTGTGGTGAAAATGATGATGATGACGAAAACACTATTAGACAATATATGTGGAATGAGGGCGGATATCTGTTTAATGAAGATGGGGAAATAGTTGCTGATGATAAAGTAACAGCTGTATTTGATAAATATGCAGAATTATATAAAGACAAAGTAATTCCGCAGGATGCAACAACCTGGGATGCAGGTGGAAATAATGGTTCTTATCTGGCAGGACGTACAGCAATTTGTTTTAATGCACCTACATTATATAATGCATTGGTATCTGATGAACAATATAAAGAACTCTTAGATAATACTGTTGTTTTGGCTCCTCCTGCAGGAAACGAAAATAGTGTATATATGAATTTTAACCGTGGATTTGCAGTTATGAATACCTGTAAAGATACTGACCTGGCTTCAGATGTAATTTCTTATCTTCTGGATAAAGATTGGTATGATTCCTATATGGAAGAAATAGCACCTGTATTTGCACCTGTATTTGAAGATGCAAAGGAAAATACAACATGGAAAGACAATGAAGTAAATGCTCAGGCGTTGAAGTATGTAGAAAATGCTTCTGGTTATTATGGATATCCTGTAAAAACAATTAAGGGACGTACAGTTGCAGCTAAACATTATTTTACATACCCATTTGTAAAAGCAGTTAACCAGGTAGCAACAGGCACTGCTGATTCATCAGAAGCTTTAAAAAGTATGACTGCTGCAATTGAAGATTTTCAGGATCAGGTAGGTGAATAAGGATGAAGACAAAAGTATGGTTAAATCTGGATCCGCAGAAAGTGGATGTAAATTATTTATACAAAAAGTTTGAAGAAATGGGATGTGATTTTGAAGCTGAAGCAATTCCGGATAATAATCCGGAATTGCTAGTGAAAAAAGCACAGAATGTTGATATTGTGGTTGCAACTATGGAACCATGGAATGAAACAACGCTTGGCGCAGTAAAGGGAAAAGTAAAATTTATTCAAAAATATGGAACAGGAGTAGACTCTGTAGATTTAAAAGCTGCAGGAAAAAATGGGATTCCTGTTGCTAATATTCCGGGAGCCAATGCACCTGCAGTGGCAGAGGTCGCCATGATGCATATATTGAATTTAGGCAGACGATTTACTCCGTGTGTAGAGGGCTGTAGAAAAGGAATCTGGCCTTCAACAGTTACAGGAAATGAATTAGATGGGAAAACAGTGGGACTTGCAGGATATGGACGTGTAGCAAAAAATCTTGCGCGGATGATATCTGGATTTTCTGTTAAGATTATTGCATATGATCCATTTGTGAAAGAAGCGGAACCGGGACAGAATGTTACTTTTGTGGATACTTTGGAAGAACTTTTTGAGCAGAGTGATATTGTGAGTCTTCATATGCCCTTTATGCCCTCAACAGCAGGAATTATTAATAAGTCATTATTTGATCGCATGAAACCACATGCTTATTTAGTAAATACTTGCAGAGGTGGTGTAATAAATGAAGCAGATTTAATTGATGCGCTGAAATCGGGAAAATTGGCAGGGGCAGGTCTTGATGTTCTTGTAGAAGAGCCGCCAAAACCGGAGCAGCCATTGATGCATATGGATAACGTATATGTTACGTCTCACATGGGAGCTGCTTCATTGGAAAGTGAGTATCGTTCTCAGGTGATTATTGCGGATAATATAAAAGAATTTCTGGAGGGAAAACTTCCGGAAAGTGTTAGAAATAAAGAGTTTTTGGTATAATAAAAAGGAGAAATCAAAATGAATATAGAGAAATTTAAAGGAGTGTTTCCGGCTTTTTATGCATGCTATGATGAAGAAGGAGAAATTAGTGCTGAACGTACACAGGCACTGGCAGAACATTTATTGAAAAAGGGTGTGAAAGGCCTGTATGTAGGTGGATCATCAGGAGAATGTATTTATCAAAGTGTAGAAGATCGAAAGAAAACTCTGGAAAATGTAATGAAGGCGGTAAAAGGAAAACTGACAGTTATTGCTCATGTAGCATGTAACAATACAAAGGACAGTTGTGAATTGGCTGCTCATGCAGAAAGTCAGGGGGTTGATGCAATTGCAGCGATTCCGCCGATTTATTTTCATCTTCCTGAATATGCTATAGCAGAGTATTGGAATGATATTTCTGCTGCTGCACCAAATACTCCATTTATTATTTATAATATTCCACAGTTGGCAGGTACTACGCTTACCATGTCACTCTTTAAAACTATGTTGAAAAATCCAAATGTACTTGGTGTAAAAAATTCTTCTATGGCGACCCAAGATATTCAGATGTTTAAGGCTGAAGCTGGAGAAGGACATATTGTATTTAATGGTCCGGATGAGCAGTTTATTAGTGGACGTGCAATAGGAGCTGATGGAGGAATTGGTGGTACTTATGCTGTTATGCCAGAATTATTCCTGAAAATAGATGAGCTTTTTAAAGAAGGAAAAATGGAAGAGGCTCTTGCTATTCAGAATAAAGCGGATCAGATTATTTATAAAATGTGCGAAGCACATGGTAACCTTTATGCAGTAATGAAAGAAATCCTGAGAATAAATGAAAAGGTTAATATTGGAAGTGTGCGGAAACCTCTTCCTGATTTAATTCCTGAGGATATGATGATTGTTAAAGAGGCAGCCGAGATGATTCGTGATGCGATTGCAGCACTAAAATAAGCATATAGTAAGGACAAGGCGCGCATACTGTGGTAGAACATAGTGTGCGCGTTTGACGTTAATATAAAAATGAGAGTAAAGGGAGTAATTATGAAAGAGTATGTATGTATTGATATAGGTGGAACTGCTATTAAAGCTGGTGTGCTGGATGAAAATGCAAGGATAATTGAGCAACTGAACATTCCTACGGAAGCAATGCAGGGAGGCAGTTATGTGCTTGCCAGAGTAAAGAAGATTATAGAACGATACATTGTTTTAAGAAAAATCACAGGAATCTGTATTTCTACTACGGGTATGGTTGATGCTGCTCAGGGGAGTATTATATACGCAAATGAAAATATGCCGGGATATATGGGAATAAATTTAAAAAAAGAAATAGAAAGAACATTTGGAATTCTCTGTGAGGTGGAGAATGATGTAAATTGTGCAGGATTGGCAGAATATTGGAATGGAGCAGCCCAAAAAAGTCAAAGTGCATTATGTATGACCATTGGAACTGGGATTGGCGGCTGCGCGATTATTAATGGACGATTACTCAGAGGAATATCCTATTCTGCCTGTGAAGTAGGGTATATGAATATTAATGGAAATCGATTTGAAAATCAGGCGTCAACTACTGCATTGGTAAAAAAAGTGGCAGAGAGAAAGAAGGATAAGATATCTGAATGGAATGGGAAAAGAATTCTTGAATCTGCTGAGAAAAATGATAAAATTTGTATAGAAGCAATAAATGAAATGGCAGAAATTCTTGGACTTGGTATTGCTAATATTTGTTATGTTTTAAACCCGGAAATAGTAGTTCTTGGCGGTGGAATTATGCAAAGGGAAAGTATTCTGACAGATGGTATACGTAAGTCTGTGAAAAATAATCTTTTGCCGGCAATATCATCTCATATGCGCCTGGAACTTGCACATTATCATAATGCGGCAGGGATGACAGGAGCTTGGTACTGTTTCCGAAAAGCACATGAATTTTAAAGGAGAAGTGTATGGAGTTTGATGAAAAATCTGTTGTGCCGGTATTAGAAGCTAAGTATGATAGTTTTACTCAATCAGAGAAAAATATTGCAGATTTCTTTTTGAAAAATAAAAATCAGGCAGATTACTCAATCGAGACATTATCACAAAAATTATTTGTGTCGAAAGCCTCAATATCAAGGTTTGTAAAAAAATGTGGATTTAGAGGTTATAGAGAATTCATTTATCAGTATGAAAAATCTTTAAACAGTGTGAGAAAAGATGTAGCTGACAGCACCAAAACAGTATTGGATACATATCAGGAATTGATTACAAAAACATACAGCCTGATGAATGAAGCTCAGATTACCAGAGTGATTAATTTGCTTGGAATAACTCCCAGAGTTATTGTATGTGGAGCAGGAAGCTCTGGGTTGGCAGCTACTGAGATGGAAAGCCGGTTTATGAGAATTGGAATTGATATAGATTCTCTTACTGATGCAGACAGAATTCGCATGCAAGCGGTTTTTTGCAATGAAGAAAGTTTGATTATAGGAATTAGTGTAAGTGGAGAAAATGAATCAGTATTGTACCTGTTAAAGGAGGCACATCAGAGAGGAGCTAAAACAGTACTAATTACTTCAAGAGATAGTTTGTTTTTCAGAGAATTTTGTGATGAAGTAATATTGATTTCATCAAGAAAAATGCTAAACAGTGGAAATGTGATATCACCACAATTTCCTATTTTAATTATGATTGATATTATTTATAATGAATATATTTATCTCAATCGTAGAGAAAAGCTGGCAATGCATAGTGATACTTTGCGAGCATTAAAGTCGAAAGAGCATTATATGCTAAACGGAACGGGAAAAATATAATCGGAAAAATTATTTTGCTATATTGTAGCTTGTATAATTAAATATATATATTATAATGGAAATACACATATTGAAAGAGGAGGAAAATCGGTATGATTATTTACGAGGGAAAGGATTATCAGGATGTGAGCAGAAAGGCGGCAAATATTATGTCTGCTCAGATTATTATGAAACCAAATGCAGTTCTCGGACTTGCAACAGGTTCTACACCGGTTGGCATGTATAAACAGCTGATCGAATGGTACAAAAAAGGGGACTTGGATTTCTCACAGATTACTTCAGTGAATCTTGATGAGTATAAAGGACTTTCAGGGGATAATGACCAGAGCTATCGTTATTTTATGAACACTAATCTGTTTGACCATGTAAATATTGATAAGACAAGAACTTATGTACCTAACGGACTGGAAGAGGACAGTGACAAAGCATGTGCAGATTATAATGAAGTGATCCGCAGTGTGGGCGGTATTGACATGCAGCTTCTGGGAATTGGCGGAAACGGACATATTGGTTTCAATGAACCTGGAGAAGCTTTTGAGAAGGAAACTCACTGCGTAGACCTTACAGAGAGCACCATCAAGGCAAATGCAAGATTCTTCGAAAGTATGGATGAAGTTCCGAAACAGGCATACACTATGGGAATCAAGAACATTATGGCAGCAAAGAAAATTCTTCTTGTAGCAACAGGAAGTGCCAAGGCAGATGCTTTGTACAAATCCTTGTACGGACCGATCACACCAAATGTACCGGCATCTATCCTTCAGCTTCATCAGGATGTAACTGTAGTGGCAGATGAAGATGCTTTAAGTCTTATTAAAGAAAAAGGACTTCTGTAAAATATACAGTAAAGGGTGTAGAAAAATGATCATTAAAAACGGTAATGTATTTCAGGAAGATGGAAGCTATAAAGTAACAGATTTATATATAGAAAACGGCAGGCTTGTAGCTTCTGAGGAAGAAGTGACAGATAAAACGGAACTGGATGCGGCCGGTCTGAAAGTACTGCCTGGTCTGGTTGATATTCACAGCCACGGTGCAGTGAGACATGATTTCTCAGATGCAGATGTGGATGGCTTGAAAGTTATTCTTCAGTATGAGAGATCACAGGGAGTAACTTCTTACTGTCCCACATCCATGACTCTTCCCAAAGAAGAACTTCTGAAAATCTTTCAGACGGCAAAGGATGTAGATCAGGATGAAACCTGTGCCCGTATTGTCGGTATCAATATGGAAGGACCATTCCTTGATCCTGCAAAAAAGGGTGCACATGTAGAGGGATATATCCGCAAACCGGACATTGAATTTTTCAGAGAGTGCAATGAAGCGGCAGGTGGACTGATCAAACTGGTAACCCTTGCTCCGAATATGGAAGGTGCAGAAGAATTTATCAGGGAACTGCATAATGAAACAGTTATTTCTATTGGACATACAGCGGCAGATTATGACTGTGCTGCACAGGCTATGAAGCAGGGGGCAGTTCATGTAACCCATCTTTATAATGCCATGAATCCTATGGGACACAGAGAACCAGGAGTGATCGGTGCAGCAGCAGATAATGAAGACTGTATGGTAGAACTGATCGGTGACGGGATCCATATCCATCCGGCAACTGTAAGAAATACTTTCCGCCTTTTTGGAGATAGCAGAGTGATTCTGATCAGTGATTCTATGATGGCAACCGGTATGGAGAATGGCAAATATGAACTGGGTGGTCAGGAAGTAACTATGAAAGACAGAAAAGCTACTCTGGCAGACGGTACGATTGCAGGTTCTGCAACTTGTCTCTTTGACTGTATGAAGAGCGTTATCTCCATGGGAGTTTCGGAAAGAGAAGCGATTCTTGCTGCAACTGCAAACCCGGCAAGAAGTATCGGAATTTTTGATGAAGTGGGTTCTCTTACACCTGGAAAACGTGCGGATATTGTTCTGGCAGATAAAGAACTGAATATTGTAAAAGTGTTATAAAAATAAATGACAGGGGATATGGCAGAAGTATTTTGAAAAAAATAATCTGCTGTATCCCCTGTATTAATATTCCAATTATTATCTGACTTGCCATGGTTGTTACAGCGAATATCCCAGCAGTTATATATTGGAAAACAAGTGTCTATAGTATATAATTAGAAAACAGAAAGAATGTGAAATGAAAGGATAAAGGAAAAATGAAATTATTGATAGTACGTCACGGAGACCCTGATTATACCATAGATTCTCTTACAGAGAAGGGATGGAGAGAGGCTGAGTTTCTCGCAGAGAGATTAACAAAACTGGAGATCAGAGACTTTTATGTTTCACCGTTGGGAAGGGCAAAGGATACTGCGTCCCCTACCCTGAAAAAGATGAACCGAACAGCCACAGAATGTGACTGGCTGCGGGAATTTGACGTACTGATCGATCGGCCGGATGTAACAGATAAGAAGATTATTCCCTGGGACTGGCTGCCGCAGGACTGGACAAGGGATGAGAGATTCTATCAGTATGATCACTGGTTTGAAAATGAAAGAATGCTGGCATCGGATCTGAAGGGGCATTATGATTATGTGACAGGAAAGCTCGATGAACTGCTTGCAAAGCACGGATATGTGAGGGATGGGCATTGTTATAAAGTAGTAGAGAGTAATGAAGATACACTTGTATTTTTCTGTCATTTTGGACTGGAATGTGTGCTGCTCAGCCATTTGCTGAATATATCTCCGATGGTATTGTGGCATGGAGTATGTGCTGCCCCAAGTTCTGTGACAACCTTGAATACAGAAGAGCGGAGAGAGGGAATTGCAGCTTTCCGAATGAGTGCGTTTGGTGATATTTCACATTTGTATGTACATGATGAAGCGCCTGCGTTTGCAGCCAGATTCTGTGAAACCTATGGGAATACAGAAGAGCGGCATGACTGATTTATTTGTACAGCAGAAAGGAAGATAAAACATTGATATCAAAGACAATGAAAACAATTCTCCATGCGTTATCTGCCGGGAACATTGAGGTAGAAAACTCCAGAAGACTGGCAGATCTTAAGCAGCTGGATGCAACAAGGATTTTTCTGAAAAAAATGGATACAAAGGTATATAATGGAGAACATGTAGTTCCCATACGCCTCTATTTTCCAACAGAGAATGCTATGAGTGCAGGAATTGAGGAGGGCAGTACTTTTCCGGTATTGTTGTTTTTTCATGGAGGCGGTTGGGTGACGGAAAGTGTGGAAAATTATGACCGCGTTTGTTCCAGAATGGCACAGGCTACTGCCCATATTGTGGTATCAGTGGAATACAGGCTGGCGCCTGAACACAGATTTCCGGTACCGTTGGAGGATTGTTATGCTGCAACCAGGGCATTATATACTAATCAGCTGAGCATAAATACAGATCCTGAGGAAATTACAATTGTAGGTGATAGTGCAGGGGGAAATCTGGCAGCTGCAGTATGTCTCTTGGCAAGAGACCGGAGCGAGTTTATGCCCAGACGCCAGATTCTGATTTATCCGGCACTGGGAAACTGTTATACAGAGAAATCTCCCTTTAGATCTGTGCAGGAAAATGGCAGTGATTATCTTTTGACTGCTGTAAAAATGGAGGATTATCTTAATTTGTATCAAAGTTCACCGTCAGATAGAAATAATCCATATTTTGCCCCGATTGTTGAAGAAAATTTTAAAAATCTGCCGGAAACCCTTATCCTTACAGCTGAATATGACCCTCTCCGTGATGAGGGAGAGGCATATGGAAAGAAACTGCGGGAAGCCGGAAATCAGGTGGAAATCCGTAGAATAAGCGGTGCATTTCATGGATTTTTTGCGTTGGGATTTAAGTTTTTGCATGTGCAGGAAAGCTTTGGATATATTAATCAATTTCTGAATGCAAGCTATGAAAAAATTCTGCATCTGAGTATAAATGATGAAAAGATAAAGTGACCGGAAGGCGAAAAATATGAGAACAGAATATTCTAATTGGAGAAAACTGGATAATGCAGCTCTGGCATTTCCGCTTGTAACAGGGGAAAATGATACAAGAGTTTTTCGGTTTTACTGTCAGCTGAAGGAGGAAGTGGACAGTGATATTCTTCAGCAGGCTTTGGACAGAACTATGGAGAAATATCCATTGTTTCAGGCAGTATTGCGAAAGGGTCTTTTCTGGTTTTATCTGGAGCACAGCCATATCAGGGCATTGGTAAAACCGGAGACAGAGCCGCCTTGCAGCCGTCTGTATATTCCAGACAAAAAATCCCTGCTGTTTCAGGTGAGCTATTATAAAGAACGAATTAATTTTGAAGTGTTTCATGCGTTGACAGATGGCACCGGAGCCATGCATTTTCTCCAGGAGCTTGTACAGAATTATCTCATTCTGGCCCATCCAAAGGAGAATTTTCCGGAGATAGGAAGGGATAAGAAAACAGGTCGCGGAAACATAGAGGAAGATAGCTTTTCCCAGTATTATTCTTCTGATATTCCAAAGAACAGAGAGAAGAAAAAAGCAGCTGTAAAGCTGAAGGGGGAGAAGCTGGTCCATTCAGATATGCATATCTCGGAAGTAGTTCTTTCTGTAAAAGAGGTTCATCAGAAGGCTCGTTCCTACGGTGTGTCCATAACAGTGCTGCTTACAGCTGTGATGCTCTGTTCTATCCGTGAGGAGATCCCAAAGAACCAGCAGAAGCGTCCGGTGACATTGATGATACCTGTAAACCTGAGAAATTATTTTCCGTCTCAGTCCATGACAAATTTCTTTGGATGGATTGAGGTTGGTTATACTTTTTCTGATACAACAACCTTTGAAGAGGTATTGGCGGATGTAAAGCGGCAGTTTGAGCAGGAGCTGGAAAAAGATAAAATAGCCATGCATATGAATGACTATGTAAGGATCGAGAAAAATATATTTGTCCGTGCCGTTCCTCTGGAAATTAAGAAATATTTTCTGATGATCGGAGCGAATCTGGGAAGCAGAAGTATTACTGCTGTTTACTCTAATATTGGTATTATACGTCTTCCTGAGGAGTATAGAGAATATATCCGGCATTTTGGGATTTTTGCCAGTACTAATTCCCTGCAGATGTGTTCCTGCTCTTATGGAGATGAGATGGTGCTGGGATTTACTTCCAAAATACCGGATGACAGTATTCAGAGAAACTTCCGGAGAATGTTAAGTGAGGAGGAAATTCCCCACAGAGAGTTAAAGAACGATTTTCCCGGCTGCGGCGAACAGCAGAGACTGGAAAGAAAAGAAAATCAGAGGATTGTGCAGACCTTTAGTTTCCTGTGTCTGGCAGTTGCTGTTATCTGCGGTATGATCAATATTATGACAGCGGGAACACTGAACTGGTCCTGGTTTGCAGGTGCAGGATGTGTCTGCGCCTGGATGGTTGTTATGGTAGCTTATTCTAAGAGAAGAAATATTTTAAAAAATGAAATCTGGCAGTTGCTGCTCATATCTGTGATTGCCATTTTGTGGGATCGGTTTACCGGATGGAGAGGCTGGTCTGTGGATTTTATTCTTCCTTTTGGAGTTTTGTCGGTTCAGTTTTCTGTTCCGGTGATTGCAAGAGTAAACCGTCTGAAACGGGAAGAATATCTGTTTTATCTTGTGCAGGCATGTATTGCCGGATTAATTCCCATGATTCTGGCATGGACGGGAGTTGTGAAGTTTGTATACCCATCTGTGATTTGTGCAGGCATTAGCATTCTGACACTGGCAGCATTGTTTATTTTCTGCAAGAAGGATACCTTACGGGAATTTCATAAAAAGCTTAGGATGTAAGAAAAATACAGGGAAGAAAATAGAGGTATAAAGGATATGTATCATTCTGAATTTTATAAAAATGTGGTTGCAGTGACGAACCGTTCTCTGTGTGAACGTCCATTTTTGGAGCAGATAGAACGTGTTTGTGCCTGTCATCCAAAAGCATTGATCCTGAGGGAAAAGGATCTGTCAGAGGAAGAATATTTTCTTTTGGCAAAAGAGGTGCTGGGAATCTGCAGACAATATCAGGTTTCCTGCATCCTTCATACTTATGTGGAGGCAGCCAGAAAACTGGGGCATCCCTGTATCCATCTGCCATTATTTCTCCTTGAAAAATATCAGGGAAAGCTTGGTGATTTTCAGGAAACAGGATGTTCTGTACATTCTGTGGAAGATGCTCTGAAGGCACAGCAGTTAGGGGCTACCTATGTCACAGCAGGACACATTTATACAACAAATTGTAAAAAAGGACTTCCGCCAAGAGGACTGGAGTTTTTGAGGGAGGTTTGTAAGGCAGTGACAGTTCCGGTGTATGCAATAGGAGGAATTCATCCGGGGACAGATCAGCTGTTTCAGGTTATGAGGAATGGTGCAGCAGGTGGCTGTATTATGTCAGATATGATGAAGATATAAAAGATATAATAGATATAATAGATATAAGATATAATAGAAAAGCCACATTTCACAGGGATTAACCAAATATGGTGCCTGTGAAAATGCGGCTTTTTATATTTATGTGATTATGATTTTCTGTTTGGATCTTTTGGAGGATTATTCATCAAAAATGGTAACAATCTCTCCGTCCAGAATACGGTTGGTATTTTTAACAGCACAGAAGTTTCCGCACATACTGCAGGTGTCTTCTTTCTCCGGTTTTGCTTCTGCACGATAGCGTCTTGCCTTTTCCGGATCCATGCTGAGTCTGAACATTTCTTCCCAGTCAAGGCGTTTTCTTGCTTCGCTCATCTTATAATCCCAGTCAGCTGCGCCAGGAACTCCCTTAGCAATATCTGCTGCGTGAGCTGCGATTTTAGCTGCAATAATTCCTTCTTTTACATCAGCTGCATTAGGCAGACGAAGATGTTCTGCCGGTGTTACATAGCAGAGGAAGGAAGCTCCTGAATAGGCTGCGATAGCGCCGCCGATGGCAGAAGTAATGTGGTCATATCCGGGAGCAACATCTGTTACAAGAGGTCCAAGTACATAGAAAGGAGCACCGTGGCACAGTGTTTTCTGGATTTCCATATTGGCTGCGATCTGGTTCATCGGCATATGTCCGGGTCCTTCGATCATAACCTGTACATTCTTCTCCCAGGCGCGTTTTGTAAGCTCGCCAAGGGTGATCAGCTCTTCAATCTGAGCAGTATCTGTTGCATCTGCAAGGCATCCCGGACGACATGCATCACCCAGACTTAAGGTGATATCATATTCCTGGCAGATATCCAGGATCTCATCAAAATGCTCATAGAACGGGTTCTCTTTTCCTGTCATTTCCATCCATGCAAACATGATGGAACCGCCTCTGGAAACGATATTCATGAGACGTTTATTCTGTTTGAAACGAGCAGCAGTGGCACGGTTCATACCGCAGTGGATCGTCATGAAATCCACACCGTCTTCTGCGTGCATACGTACAATATCAATCCACTCTTCGGAAGTGATCTTGCCAAGTGCTTTGTGATAATATACAACTGCATCATAGATCGGAACAGTACCGATCATTGCCGGACATTCAGAGGTAAGCTTGCGGCGGAAGCTTCTGGTATCTCCGTAGGAACTGAGGTCCATGATGGCTTCTGCTCCCATTTCTACTGCAGAATGTACTTTTTCATATTCCATATCAACGTCTTTCCAGTCTCTGGAAACACCTAAATTTACATTGATCTTGGTAGTCAGTTTTGCACCGACACCACTTGGACTGATACTTTTGTGATTTTTGTTGCAGGGAATGATTACCTGTCCTTTTGCAATCAGTTCTCTTAATTCTTCTACGTCAAAGTGTTCTTTTTCTGCCACGATTTCCATCTGTGGTGTGATGATTCCGCGACGGGCTGCGTCCATCTGTGTTGTGTACTGTGTCATTTTTTCCTCCTTGCCCTGCACTGCGGGCCTGTTACTGCCTTCTTCTGGTGTATGCAGTAAGCTGAAATGAATTGCGCCCCCTATTTTATAGGGACTTGCACCTGCGCATATTCGTATGATAGTTATTAATCTGCTACAAATAGCCTGGCAGAGAGTGGTGCCCCCGGTCTGCCGAAAAAAATAGGGACTGCAATGCGCCAACAAGCGTATAGCAGTCCCGAAGAACTTAAATTTAATCGCAGCTGTCATTATTATGGACAGAACTACGGTTAATTTCCCTACGTTGGCATTATCCAAATCAGGTATAAGGGTCGAAGTTGAAGACTTCCTCTCAGCCTGCTGTTACAAGCTCCCCATTTATCTGTTTTTTTAGTATATTCTTGTTTGTTATATCTGTCAAGCCTTGGTTGTAAAAGAATCATACCCGGCGGAGATAAAGATAATATGCAGAATTTTTGTCGGACTGCCAGGTCTTTTTTCCTACTTTTTTGTTTGCTGCGATCTTGACGTAATAGCGGGTGCCAAGAGTCATGTTATTTAAGCGGAAGGAATTGGCACTGGTTGTTGCAGCCTTTTTGTAGGAGCTGTTGCCGGGATATTTGACATAAACCGTATAGCTCTGGGCACCGGCCACCTTGTTCCATTTGATGGTCATGCTGTTTCGTGTGTTGCCGGCTTTTTTAGGTACGATACCCTTGGCTACATATCTGGTAGTTGGGGTAGTGCTGACAAATTTCTTGCCCTGTAAAGTAAGATATGGATAAATCTCTACTTTATAGAAGGCATCCTTCTGTAACGGAAGTGTGAAGGTGTAGCGGTTATTGTAAAATTTGGTTGTTGTTTTCTTGGTCTTGTAGCTGGTATATGCTACTTTGTATCCTGTGATTGCATTATAAGGTGTTACGGTTTTCATGTTGAAGGTGTATCCCTTGTCTGAAGAATAGGAGGTTTTAATACCAACGGATTTGTATAATGTAGCACAGATGATCGTGGTGACAGTGGTGGATTCTTCAGAGTCATTGCCTGCAAGGATGGCAACTGTGTATGTCTTTCCGGGTTTCAGCTTGTTAATTTTGCATTTGGTTTTGGAAGTGGTACCGAGAACCTTGTAGCTGTCTGCACCATTGCTGGATTTGATCCGGATGGTATATTTGGTAGCCCCTTCTACTTTGTTCCAGGCAAGAGAAATAGAAGTTTCGGTAGCGGCAGTCTGGACAATATTGGAGGTTGAGCCTACATAGGTGGCATTGTCAACCTCTTCAGTGGAAAGTACAGGTACTTCCGGAATACTGCTTTCCTCCGGTGCGGGAGCCAGGATGGCTTCAGTGGAATCGGCAAAGGCAGCTGTGGACATGCCAACAGTCAGAACAGCGCAAAGTCCCAGGCTCACAAGTAATTTTTTTAAACCTTTCATCTTCATAAAATCTCCTCCTTTTAAAGAATTGTGAGAAAAAATAAAACTCCGCAGATGATAATCAGTATTTTTTACGGAGTAAAGAGTTATGTTTATCTGATTATAACATATCGGAGTTTATATCTGTATTTTTAATATTAAGATTTCGGGACAGGATCCAGGAAGCCTGACCGTTTTTCAGGGATAACCGGCAGGTTATTCATCCCACCCGTCATACATACGGATGGTAACCTGGATGTTACGCACAACGTCCCCTTCCTGAAGTGTCAGGTCGGATTCATCAGAAACAGGGGGAAGATCCATTTCGTCTTCCATAAGTTCTGCATAGATCCAGTTGTAAGCAGCATCATTGGCATTGTCAATGGCATCCTCCAGAGAGTCTCCCTCTGCCTCGCAGCATGCCAGATCAGGGAAGAATCCATGATATCTGCCGGATTCATTTTTGCGGAAAACCGCAGGATATATAAATTTCATAAGCTTAGCTCCTCTCGAAAGTTATAATGTAATGTTATGATTTTCTCCTGTGTTTATTATAATAAAGGAATCATATTTTTATGTGTTTTGGTTTACGTTTACACAGGAAATAGTATATAATACATTCATACATTCATCAAGTGATAAATAGAATTACCGCTGGTAATCTGATGGGAGATCAAGCTATGCTGACAATTGAAATGGACAATTTTGACCTGGGACAGATCTGCAGGTCAGGACAGTGCTTCCGGATGGAGCAGATCGGGGAAAACCGATATCGGGTGATCGCCGGAGATATGTATCTGGAGCTGACCCAGGAGAAGGGGATCGTTAATTTTTTCTGTCCGGAACTGGACTTTATAGTATTTTGGATTCGCTATTTTGATCTGGACTGTGATTATGGAAAATACATAAACAGGATCAATCCGCGGGATAAATATCTGAAAGTTGCCGGTGAGATGGGAAGCGGTATCCGGATTTTACAGCAGGATCTTTGGGAAGTGATCATTTCTTTCCTTATTTCCCAGCAGAATAATATTATCAGGATCAAAAAATGTATTGAAAATATCTGCCGGGAATTTGGAGAGAAAAAGATAAGCAGCACAGGTGTGGAGTATTATGCTTTTCCCACAGCACAGGCGCTGGCAAAGGCTACTGAGGAGCAGCTGCAGGAGTGTAACCTGGGATATCGTGCCAAATATGTGCTGGATACTGCCAGAAGGGTGGTATTCGGAGATTTTATTCCGGACAAACTATATGATATGAAATATCAAAGTGCCCGCAAAGAGCTTTTACAGCTATATGGAGTGGGAGAAAAGGTAGCTGACTGTATCTGCCTGTTTGGACTGCATCAGTTGGAGGCTTTTCCTGTAGATACACATATTCGGCAGGTGCTGGATGAACATTACAAAAGAGGATTTCCTAACAGGAGATATAGTGATTGTAAAGGGGTGATGCAGCAGTATATTTTTTATTATGAGTTAACTGTTTCATAAAGGCTACCTGAACAAACTGCAAATCTGACGAGGAGGACAAAATTATGGAAATTGGAGCAATGCTTGATGAATTACGAGAAATGGCATTAACGGATGAGAAAATCCGGCAGGAACTGCTGGATACCAGGAAGGATGCACATCCGCTGGCTGCTTTTTGCAGTAAATGCCGGGAACTGGGATATGAAATTTATGAAATGGATCTGATCACAGCAGGGGAGGAATTTTATGCAACCATGCGCCGAAGTACCAATGGCGGTGGAGAGAATTCGCCTAAGCTGGAGGGAGAAGATGATTTTTATGAATTATTTTTCGCAAGCCTGGAGCAAAAAAGCTGAAAGTATGTTATAATCAGCTTAACGTGATAAAACGGACTACTTATTTGAAAGGAAAGGTGCGGAGAAAATGAAAAAAAAATTAATGGCATGGACAATGTCCCTGTGTGTGTGCGCAGGACTGGCAGGAGGTACAGGAGCTGTAAGCGTATGGGCAGCGGAAGATAATACAAGTGCTGAGGATACACAGAGCGATGCTGTACAGGAAACCGGAGAGGAAAGCGGGGAGGAAACTGCGGATCCGGACGCTGTACGTGTAGGGGCATTAAAGGGACCAACAGCAATGGGAATGGCACAGCTTCTGGATGCGGACGGATATGATTTTACAATTGCCGCATCTCCGGATGAGATCGTACCTATGGTTGTACAGGGCAATCTGGATATTGCTGCAGTTCCGGCAAATCTGGCTGCAACCCTGTATCAGAAAACAGAAAAGGATGTCAGCGTGCTGGCTGTAAATACTTTGGGTGTTCTTTATATTGTGGAGAATGGTGACAGTGTGAAATCCGTGGAGGATCTGAAGGGTAAAACCATTTATGCCAGCGGAAAGGGTGCGACTCCGGAGTATGCTCTGGATTCTGTTCTGGAAGCCAGCGGAATTGATCCGGAAAAAGATGTAACAATAGAATATAAATCAGAGCATGCAGAGGTTGTTTCAGCATTGGCTCAGGACCAGACAGCAGTAGGACTTCTGCCTCAGCCTTTTGTAACGACTGCTTTGATGAAAAATGACAAATTAAAGGTTGCCCTGGATCTGAACGAACTGTGGGAAGCTTCTATGAATGATGACAGTAGGCTGGTAACGGGTGTGGTGATCGCTAAGAATGAATTTATTAAGGATCATGCAGATCGGGTAGATTCTTTTATGGATGCCTATAAGGAATCCGTAGATTTTGTAAACAGTGACACAGAAGCTGCGGCACAGATTATCGGTGACCATGATATTATCCCAAAAGAGGTTGCACAGAAGGCAATTCCGGATTGCAGTATTGTATTCATTGAAGGGGATGATATGAAAACCATGCTTTCAGGATACCTGACAACTTTAAATGATCAGAATCCGCAGATTATTGGAGGACAGTTGCCGGACGATGGGTTCTATTACAAACGATAGAGACAGAACTGAAAACAAAAAATATACAGGGATTCGCATACTGGCAGTGCTTTTCTGGATTGCAGTCTGGCAGATTGCCAGTATGTGGCTTGGACAGGAGATCTTGCTTGCATCTCCTGTTTCTGTTATCCGGAGATTTTTTGAACTGATTTTCACAGGTGATTTCTGGCATTCGGCAGGATTCAGCTTCGGAAGGATCGTGCTGGGATTTTCCATGGCTTTGATACTGGGGATTCTTCTGGCAGTACTGGCATTTTTGTCCCGGACAGTGGAAATCCTGGTGAATCCGGTGCTTACGGCAGTGAAATCTACACCTGTGGCTTCTTTTATTATTCTCTGCCTGATCTGGATCCCTTCCAGGAATCTGTCAGTTTTTATTTCCTTTCTCATGGTGCTTCCTGTGATTTATACCAACATTCTGGAGGGAATCCGCCAGACAGACTGGCAGATCCTGGAGATGGCGAAGGTGTTTCAGGTGAGCATGGGAAGGCAGATCAGATATATTTATGTATCACAGATATTGCCCTATTTTGTTTCTGCCTGCAGGCTTTCCCTGGGTATGTGCTGGAAGGCCGGAGTGGCAGCAGAGGTGATCGGAGTACCCAAGGGTTCTATCGGAGAAAAGCTTTACAATGCCAAGATCTATCTGGAGACTCCGGATCTTTTTGCCTGGACAATAGTGATCATAGTGATCAGCTTTGTATTTGAGAAATGCTTTCTGTGGCTGGTGCGAAAAGGAGTGTATTGTGTGGAGCATAAATAGCTTCGACAGTGAAGAGATGTGCAGTTGTGATAACAGCTTACAGCAGGAGGAAGAGAAATGGATATTAAGATAAAGCATCTTGGCAAGGCCTATGGAGAGCAACAGATCCTTAAGGATTTTTCCTGTCTGTTTCCGGAAGGGAAAACTACCTGCATCAGAGGAAAATCCGGATGTGGAAAGACAACATTGCTTCGTCTGCTCCTGGGACTGGAAAGTCCGGATACCGGTGAGATAGAGGGGATGGAAGGGAAAAAGATTGCAGCGGTATTTCAGGAAGACCGTTTGTGCGAGAATTTAAGTGCAGCCTCCAATATACGAATGGTGTGTCGGGAACCGATTACAGACCAGCAGCTGGAGGAGGCCTATAAAGCCGTGGCACTCACTCATATCTGGCAGAAGCCTGTCCGCGAATTAAGCGGTGGAATGCGCAGGAGAGTCTCTGTCCTCCGGGCGCTGCTGGCAGAATCTGATTGTGTGGTCATGGATGAACCTTTGAAGGGGCTGGATGAAGACACAAAGGAAAGGACCATAAAATATATTCTGGAAAAAACTACTGGAAAAACCTTAATTTTTGTGACACATGAGGAAAAGGAGGAGAGGCTTCTGAAAGCGGATGGGATAATAGAAGTTCTCTGATTTATACCCCGTTCTTTTCGCAGATATCATTGAGACAGCATTTGTCACAGTAGGGAGCTGTACGGGCAGTACATACTTCCCGGCCGTGATTGACCAGCCGGTGGCAGAGATCATTGCCCTCTTCCGGAGGAATGATTTTCCACAACTCCATTTCCACTTTTTTAGGATCCTTCAGATCATGGACCAGCCCGATCCGATTGGACAGACGGATACAGTGAGTGTCGGTCACAATTGCCGGTTTGCCGAATACATCTCCCATGATCAGGTTGGCACTTTTTCTTCCTACCCCCGGAAGCTTCAGCAGGGCATTAAAATCTTCCGGTACTTTGTCATTGTATTGTTCATGGAGAATCTTCATACAGGCATTAATATCCCTGGCCTTGCTTTTTCCCAGACCGCAGGGGCGTACAATTTCTTCAATTTCCTCCGGGGTTGCCTCTGCCAGGGCTGCTACGTCCGGATATCTGGCATACAGATCCTGTACCACTACATTTACCCGGGCATCTGTACACTGTGCAGCCAGCCGTACGCTTACCAGCAGTTTCCATGCATCATCATAATCCAGGGTGCAATCTGCATCCGGATATTCTTTTTTTAATCGTCTGATCACCTCAAGGGCTAAATCCTGCTTTGTCATATGTATGATCGCTCCATTTCTTATTTGTCCCAATGGACAGATTTTTATTTCTTCGGATACAACTTACTGATTGCTATTATAATAGTTAATTTCAGGCCAGACAATAGTTATTTGTGAGGTTGCATTTTCAAATTTCCTATATTACAATTACGATAGAATTAATTCAATACTTACAAAAGGAAAAGCAATGAAAATACGAATGTATAATGTAGGGTTCGGAGACTGTTATTGTCTCCGGGACAGAAAAAAGAGCCTGCTGGTGGATTTCGGAACGAATAACAGTAGGATAGAGGGACGGCCCAGACGTGAGATTTTTGATCTGATCATATCGGATTTATCTACCATAGAATGTAAAAATTTATTGTTGACCCATTTTCATATGGATCACCTGTCAGGGCTTCTCTATATGATGAAAAATAAGGACAGTTCCTTTGATTTTGGGAAAATTTATTTGCCGGATGTTTTTTCTGAGGAAAAAATGAGCAGGACACTGGTGTTGCTTTTGCTGGCAGATATGGTTAAGGATTCCTGTCTTCCAAGCCGGCAGGTCAGCTTATTTGCCTTGATAGATGCTTTGCTTGAGAGACAGACTCAGACTGTGGAGCTTTTGAGCAG
The DNA here is from genome assembly GCF_052064155.1 of Blautia sp. HCP3S3_C12. Lineage (NCBI taxonomy): Bacteria > Bacillati > Bacillota > Clostridia > Lachnospirales > Lachnospiraceae > Blautia > Blautia sp. HCP3S3_C12. The sequence goes on from NZ_JBQHWC010000014.1 coordinate 29,195, forward strand.
GGGAAAAATATTTGAGGAAAAATATCAGGCCTTATGGCCGGATACAGATGTGACACAGAGGGAAACGGATGAAGTTTATAATCTGCTGAGAGAAAAATTTCCGGAGATTATGGACGTATTGTTTGATTTTGCGGAAAAGCTGAGACAGATTATCTGGTCGATGACAGATGAGGGAAAAGTACTTTCAGAGAATAATCAGAAAAATATCAGGGCATATGTGTATGAGCGTGAATTTCGCAGGATCAAAGCTCTTCCTGAATTTAAGGAGCTGCTTACCTGGCTAAACAGGAATCAGGTGAATCTGCGTCAGTTTAAGCATAAGATCAGCATTGTTTTTCAGAATGCAAGGGATGGAGAAGTGAATCTGTTGTTTACCGGCGATGTGCAGCCGGAGCATATGCAGATGATCGCAGATAATTATGACGGGAAGTGGCCGTTATATGAACATTACTGGTGTATTAAGGTCCCTCACCACGGAACCCAGGATCATTATTTTAATTTCTCCGGATATGAGCCTGAAAATATGATGATTTCCAATGGAATCCATTTTGCAAACAGCAAAACCCAGTCCAGGGAACTGAGGACTTCCCCTCTCTATGGTGGCCTTTTCTATATACCGGACACTCATATGTATTGTTCTAACTGTGATTGCTGCGACTGTTATGAAAACGGCTGTTCCTGTAAAGAGGCAGATGTGATCTCGCCATCCTATTATAAAGATATATAAAACAGCAGGCATCTGTATATTCCAGTGAATATACAATGCCTGCTGTTGAATTTTTTATGAATTTTTATACAATCACAAAATATATCGGATTATTTTGCCGGTGTCAGGTGCCAGATATCGTTGTTGTACTGCTCGATAGTTCTGTCAGAGGAGAAGAATCCGGCTTTTGCAATATTAACCAGCATCTTCTTAGCCCATGTTTTTCTGTCTGCGTAATCAGCCAGTGCCTGATCTTTTTTCTCAACATAATCGTTGAAGTCAAGCAGTGTCATAAACCAGTCTTTGCTTACCAGTTCGTGGTGCAGTCTTTCCAGATTTTCTTTGTGGCCAAGTGCCAGCATCTTTTCGCTTACAATGAAGTCAACACATTCTTTGATGCGTCTGTCGTTGTCGTAGATAGCTTTGGAGCAGTAATCAGCCTTCTCATAATGTTCGATAACTTTCTCACTGGATTCACCGAAGATATAGATGTTATCTTCACCAACCAGTTCGCTGATCTCAACGTTAGCGCCATCCATAGTTCCCAGAGTAACGGCACCGTTCAGCATGAACTTCATGTTACCTGTACCACTTGCTTCTTTGGAAGCCAGGGAGATCTGCTCGGAAATATCGCATGCAGGGAATAATTTCTCAGCTGCAGATACATTATAGTTCTTAACCATAACAAGCTTCATGTATGGTGCAACTTCCGGATCATCTTTGATAAGATCCTGAAGTGTGAGCAGAAGATGAATGATATCCTTTGCGATCACATAAGCAGGAGCTGCTTTTGCACCGAAGATAAAGGTAACAGGCTGAGATGGTTTCTTTCCATCCTTGATCTCCAGATATTTGTTGATGATGTACAGAGCATTTAACTGCTGACGTTTGTACTCATGGAGACGTTTGATCTGGATATCATAGATGCTGTTTTCATCAATTTCAACACCTGTATTGGACAGGATAAATTCTTTACAGGTTTTCTTAGCTTCTGTTTTGATCTCAAGGAGCTTATTCAGAACTGCTTCATCATCCTTATATTTCAGGAGATTTTCCAGTGCAGTTGCATTTGTTTTAAACTCATCACCGATCAGGGAGGTAATATAGTCTGTCAGCGGATGATTGCAGTGCATTAACCAGCGGCGGAATGTGATACCGTTAGTCTTGTTATTGAATTTCTCCGGATAAATATCATAGAAAGCTTTCAGCTCGCTTGTTTTCAGGATTTCTGTATGCAGGGCAGCAACACCGTTGATGGAGAATCCATAGTGGATATCCATATGTGCCATGTGAACCAGGTTGTTCTTGTCGATGATGGCTACATTTTCCTGAGGATATTTTGCTTTGATCTTTTCATCCAGCTTTTCGATGATCGGTACAAGGTGAGGAACTACATCAAGAAGGTAGTCCATTGGCCATTTTTCCAGAGCCTCTGCAAGGATAGTATGGTTTGTGTAAGCACATACTTTGGATACAATCTCAGCAGCCTCATCAAAGTCAATTCCACGCTTTGTCAGGAGACGGATCAGTTCAGGAATGACCATACTTGGGTGAGTATCGTTGATCTGGATCACTGCGTAGTCTGCAAGGTCATGCAGGTTGCAGCCTTTCTTTGTTGCTTCGTCAAGGATGAACTGAGCGGCATTGGATACCATGAAATACTGCTGGAAGATACGGAGCTTACGTCCGTCATCATCGCTGTCATCCGGATACAGGAACAGTGTCAGGTTGTGAAGGATGTCTTTTTTGTTAAAGGAAATTCCATCGTGAACCATAGATTCATCTGCCAGATCAATGTCAAATAAGTGCAGATGAATGGATTTGTTATTGTAGCCTGCAACGTCGATATCGTACAGGGAAGATTTCAGTGAAAATCCGCGGAACGGTACAGTATAGGAAACACCTGCAGGTGTGAGCCAGCTGTGTTTTTCAATCCATGGGTTCGGAGTTTCCTTCTGAAGTCTGTTCTCAAAGAGCTGTTTGAAAAGACCCAGATGATAATTCAGACCAATACCTTCGCCCGGAAGACCGAGAGTTGCGATGGAATCCAGGAAGCATGCTGCCAGACGTCCAAGACCACCGTTTCCAAGAGATGGTTCCGGTTCAACTTCTTCGATGTCAGCGATGGCTTTTCCATTCTCTTTTAAGAATGCAGCAACATCATCATAGATTCCCAGATTGATCAGGTTGTTGGATAATAATTTACCGATCAGGAATTCTGCGGAAATGTAATAGATTTTCTTCTTTCCATCCTGATAGCCTTTTTCAAAGAGCTGATTTTTTGTATAGATTAATAATGCGTTGTAAATTTCTTCATTTGTGCACTGGCGTGCATTTTTCTTATACAGGTCATAGATGAGCTTTTCTAAATTTTCCATCGTAATCTCCCTTTCTGAAATAAATATGTGTTTTTTATGAGTTAGATTGCTTATTTTTTTTAGGTTTGAATAGTGTATTGTTTTTGGTTATATCAGTAAGAGAAGTTCTCTTGCTGACATCTATAACTATATCAGCAGTCTATTCAAAAAAATACAACAAAATTGCGATTTTATGACAGGTTTCTGCGAAACTTATGAGGAGACATTCCGGTTGCCTGCTGGAACTTCTTGATGAAATAGCTGGTGTTGTTGAAACCTACTTCCAGTGCGATCTCTGTGACAGAGGAGTAGGAATGCAGAAGCAGAGGCTTGGCTTTCTCGATGCGCAGGTCATTGATGTAGGCAATCAGAGTCTTGCCGGTATATTGCTTAAACAGTTTCATAAAGTAGTATTCGCTGTAATTGGAGAGCGCAGTGAGCTCTGCTGCGGTCAGTGACTGTGAATAATTGAGGTTGATGTAGTCCAGGATCTTTTTAATAGAAGCAAGACTTTTGTTCTCTTCCTTATCTGCGGGAGTGATGTAATTTCCCATGAGCATTTCGTAGAAAAAGCTGAAGAACAGAGCCTTTAATTTTACGAAATAATATGGCTTTTTTTCTTTATGGCAGGAATGGATCCGGTCAAAAAGCAGGCAGATATTCCCATAATTGTCATCAGATCTGGAAATAATATGGGTAAATTCCGCCTGATTATCCATCAACAGGGAAATGACACGTTCCTGACATAAATCTCCCGCCGGGCCTGACAGGAAGTTCAGGTCAAAAACAATACTACGGAAATAAAGGATATTCTTCAGATCTGTTTTTATGCCATGGAGAACTCCACGGTTCACAATGATCAGGTCACCGGCCTTGACGCGGAGGATCTCTTTATTCAGACGGACCAGTCCGCTGCCGGATTCAATATAGATCAGTTCCATCTCGTCATGCCAGTGGTTGTAGAGGGAATGGAAGATTTCGCAGTTGTCTGTATAAGTTTCTATGGGAAGCTCAAAGGAGCCGTGAGAGCTTCGTTCTTTGAGAGTGTCATCTACTTCAATCGGGGGAGTTGGCATGGAAAATCTCCATTTCTTAAATATGATACTAAAAATGTTGCAGAAATATATGTATGGAATAATGCTGTTTATATGATAATTGACCCGGGGGTGTTATTTGTATTATGAAAGCTTGGCTCGGGAATGTCAATCATAAAACAGGAACCTTTTTCAAGCGAAGTCTGATAGGATATACAAAAGATAGAAAATGGACATAGTTACACCTAGATTATTCACGACTGTGCCGTGAATAATCTAGGTTAGTTTTATTATAATAAATGTCATAACCGTACATTCCTGCCAGATCACCTGTCTTTTCTTCGCCGATGGAATAATCTTCACAGATCATTTCAATAGCTTCTTTGTACAGAGATTTCAGCTTTTTATCTTTGAGTTTTTTCAGAAATTTTGCTGCAGGTGGAAGGATCTGTACCTGTGTCATTTTTCATCCTCCGTTCCGAAAACATCCTCTAAGGAATATCCTCCTGATTTAGATTCTGCGATCCGGTCTGCTTCGGCAAGCATTGCTTCAACTGCCGGACGGATTTTTCGCTGTGCCTGTTTGAATTTCTCAAGTAATTCTTCACCGCTATATCCTTGTCTGATCAGATCGGCAAGAATCTGTTCGGCAAATTCACCACTTGTATTTTCTTTAACGGGGCGTAAAATCAGTTCGTTTCCACGCATGATACATTCAGCTTCCGTATTAAAACCCAGAAGCGTAAAAAATTTCTGTGGGATAGTAATCTGGCGTTTAGATGAAATACTGACTTTTTTTGATTCCATGGATGCATTACCTTTCAATGGGATTGTTGCTGCTGGCATTTGTGTATGCCTCCTTCCTATTTTATGTTCATTTATTCTGTAATATACATGTTGCTTGGTTTCTTTGTTCTTTGTTATATTGTAAAATATTATGTTTGGAATGTCAATTCATATGGTAAAGATATCTGATACAGTTTTTTTCATTTTTAGCTTTAATCTTATATACTCAAAAAAATCTATGGGATTGACAGCCATACAATAATCAGCTAAATTTTTGTATAGATATTGTGTTTTTGTGAAAGGCAGGCGAGTTTTTGTTGAAGGTGAAGTGTCTTGCATCTGAAAATAATTTAAAGGCTGGAAATACGAAAGGAAAGAGGTATTTTGGGTTAGCAATAGCGTTTATGGCAGTTTTGCTGTTGAGTATTTCTTATTCTCCGGTATTTGCAGAAGAAACAGATGATACAGGATGGGTTACTGAAAATTCCAATACATATTATACTGTTAATGGCAAACGTGTAAAAGGCTGGAGAAAGATTGATAAAAAATACTACTATTTTGATGCCAATTATATTTTGCAGAAAAACAAAATTGTGGGTTCAAAGCAAAAGGGATATTACTATGTGGATCGAAGTGGCGTCCGCGTTACAGCACCGGAGATTAAGTATGCGGTTTCATTTGTGATGAAAAACTCATCTCCAAAAGATTCAAGGAGTAAACGATTACGGGATTGCTTTGAGGCATTGTGCAAGTATCAGTATTACAGAGGCTGGCTGGATAACGATATTTCTGCTGCTACCATTTCATCCTATGCCAAATATATGTTTCAAAATCATCGAGGGAATTGTTACAGATATGCTTCTTCGCTGGCATATATTGCAAGAGTTCTGGGATACGACAGTCGGGTGGCTGCCGGAGGAGTAACTGCTTATGCACATAATAATTTATCTCCTCATGGATGGTGCGAAGTAAAAACCGGAAATACATGGAAAATGTGCGACTGCAGCATGCAGAATGCGCATAGAGACAGGAATCTGTTTCTGGTAACCCGCAAGGCATATCCTTTCAGACTTCGTTGTGATAAAGTGTTTACTATGAACATAAAAGGCGGAAAAGTTACCTGGAAATAAAGCAGGAGCTTCCGAAGAACAAAATGATCCTACAGGGGAGTAATAATGGAAGACAATTTTGAAAAATTAAATCTGCTTCTGGAGCAGGAACTGTGTGAGTTTGTGGATATTCCAGACGGTTTTACCGGACAGACGGAGAATGGAGAGTTACGTCTGATCTATCTGATGAATGATGCGGTGGAGAACTTTCTGGTTCTGAAAAATGCCAGAATGACAGGAAATTATGTCAGGGATTATGAAGGGGAATTTGAGGGTTCTTTAGAAAGAACAGACAGAGATTTATGTGAGGCAGAGTATATTCTGGTGGTTCATCAGGGGCAGAATGTGTTTACTGTATTTTTTGAAGACATTTTGTTGGAAACACATTTGTACAACTATGGAGAGTTGGGACATTTCTGGGTGAAGGGCTATGAAAATCTCAGGGTAATGGAGTACCAGATTGCTATATTGCGGGATAAATATGAGTATCTGGGAGAAGAATATTGCACTGAGAAGGAACAAAAGCTGGCAATGCTGCGTGATTTCCCACCGTTAAATTATCTTTTTTATCCGGCAGTACCGGAGAAGTATATTGTTCCGGTGGATAACCCATGGGAGGTAACGGTGGAAGCTCTGGCAGTTATGCAGGAACTGGCAACGGAAGCGGGAGATGAAAAACTGGGAAAAATGCTCAGGCGTTATGAAAAAAATCCGGACATGTCAAATGCCAAAAAGATAGCCGGAATGCTTTGCAGGAGCAGTCATTTACCGGTGGTTACTCTGCTGGGAGAAAAAATCAGGGAAGCAGCTTCGGTCTACCCGGACAGAGATTTTGGAAGGAAACAGAATGAATATCTGCAAGAACTGATGGAAAAAGCGGAACGAAGAAAAGAAGAATTGGAAGCAGAGAATGTTCAGACTCTGATCTACAGAGAAGAACCTTTCATTTATGACTGTGATTCCATATCGTTTCAGGTATATCTTATGATTGTGAGAAAAGGTGTATGGAAGCAGAAAATAATAGTCGAGAAAATGTAAAGTAGTCTGAACAGAAATAAAGAAGGGATTATAATATCAATGGATAAATTATTAGACTTAACAAGAGACTTTGATGCAGCGAAAGCTGCTTTTGAAGCATATCTGGATGAATATGACAGAGCGGATGATAAGATTCATCTGAAAATCGTACATACTTATGGAGTGGTTGATGCTGCAGAGTACATTGCCCGACGTATGGGACTGGATGAGGAAGATGTACAGCTGGCGAAGGTGATCGGATTGCTTCATGATATTGGCAGATTTGAACAGATTAAACGATTTGACAGCTTTGAACCGGGAACCATGGAGCATGCAGCATATGGTGCACAGCTTCTGTTCGGACCGGAGAAAATGATCCGCAGATTTGTGAAGGATGACAGGTTTGACAGTCTGATCTGCACTGCGATTGAGAAGCACAGTGATTTCAAACTTGAAGGAATTACGGACGAGAGAACCCTGCTTCATGCAAAGTTAATCCGAGATGCAGACAAGCTGGATAATTGCAGGGTAAAGCTGGAAGAGTCAATGGAAACACTTCTGGGAGTGGATGAGAAGGGTGTTGGTGAAGGAGTAATCGCGCCAAAGGTATGGGAGTCCTGTATGGCAAAGGAATCTGTATTATCTTCAGACCGGGTTTCAAAAGTGGACTACTGGATTTCCTATATTGCCCAGTATTATGACATCAATTTCCCGGAAACCTATGAGATCATGGGTGAGCATGATTATGTGAAACGGATTATGGACAGGGTTCCCTATGCATTACCGGAAACACAGGAAAAGATGGATATTCTGGCAGCAGAGATGGAGAAATATATGGATGAGAGAATTCGAAACAAAAAATAATCAGGAGAAATTCACCTGCGGAGAATTCGAATATCAGGTCATAAGAAGTGCCAGAAAAACCATGACTCTGGAGGTTCGCAGGGATGGAAACGTAATCGTTCGCGCACCTCTCCGTACAGGTCTGCCGAGGATCAAAAGATTTGTAAACCAGAAGCAGGAGTGGGTTCTGGGATGTCTGGAACGGACAAAAGAATACCGGGAACAGAAGCCGCTGAGCGCAGATCTGAGCGAATCGAAACGAAATGTCTATATACGAAAAGCAAAAGAAACGATTACCAAAAGAGTTTCTTATTTTGCCAGACTCATGGGCGTTTCTTACTGCAATATCACCATCAGAGAACAGAAAACAAGATGGGGAAGCTGCAGCAGCGAGAAGAATCTGAACTTTAACTGGAAACTGATACTTGCACCGCCGGAAGTGCTGGATTATGTAGTGGTACATGAACTTTGCCATCTGAAAGAGATGAATCATTCGAAGGCATTCTGGGACGAAGTCGGAAAAGTAATGCCGGAGTATGAAATGCACAAATTGTGGCTGAAAGAGAATGGATGGAGGTTGTAATGAATAATGAAAACAATAGCTGATCTGCACATTCATTCCAGATTTTCCATGGCGACAAGCAGAGAGGGTACGCCTGAGAATCTGGATTTCTGGGCGAGAAAGAAAGGGATTTCTCTGATCGGAACAGGGGATTTCACGCATCCGGTATGGAGAGAAGAACTGAAGGAGAGACTTGTTACAGAGGGAAACGGTCTGTATCGTCTCAGAGATGAATATGTAAAAGAAGAAAGCCGGAAGTTTCCGGGAAAAGGAACACGTTTTGTTGTATCCGGGGAAATCAGTTCTATTTATAAGAAAAATGGAAAGACCAGAAAAGTACACAATGTAATCCTGCTTCCCAGTCTGGAGGCAGCAGATGCCATGGCACAGCGTCTGGAAAAAATCGGAAATATTCACTCAGATGGTCGTCCGATTCTTGGTCTGGATAGTCATGATCTTCTGGAAATGATGCTGGATGTATGCCCGGAAGGAATTCTGATTCCGGCTCATATCTGGACACCTCATTTCTCTGTATTAGGTGCGAAATCAGGATTTGATTCTGTAGAGGAATGTTTCGAGGAACTGGCACCGTATATACATGCACTGGAAACAGGGCTTTCCTCTGACCCGGCTATGAACTGGAGAATTTCCAAACTGGACCGCTATCAGCTTGTATCCAATTCAGATGCACATTCCCCGTCTAAGCTGGGGCGAGAGGCGAATCTGTTGGATATTGACTGTTCCTATGAAGGACTTTATCAGGCAATCCAGACTGGCGAAGGGCTGGAAGGAACAGTAGAATTTTTTCCTGAAGAGGGGAAATATCATTTCGATGGTCACAGAAAATGCGGTGTATCATTAAGCCCGGTGGAAGCAGAACGGCTTGGAGGAATCTGCCCTGTTTGCGGAAAGAAGCTGACCATGGGTGTAGATCACAGAGTAGAACAGCTTGCAGACAGAGCGGAAGGTTTTGTGAAAAAAGATGGTAAGAAATATGAAAGCCTTGTACCTCTGCCGGAAGTAATCTCTGCATGTATGGGCTATTCCACTGCAAGTAAGAAAGTGCAGGGATGTTTTGAACAGATGATTCAGACACTGGGGACAGAATTCGACATTCTGCGAAATGTACCGTCAGAAGATATTAAATCCTGTGCAGGAGAACGGATTGCGGAAGGAATTGAAAATGTAAGAACCGGAAATGTGAAGAGAATTCCGGGGTATGATGGGGAATATGGAAAGATTGAATTGTTTGAGGAAAATTAAACATAGAATGATGAAATTATAAAACGGCCTATAAGAGAATGATTAGCGAGGAAATAGTGTATGAAGAAAATAGGGATTATTTCAGATACCCATGGCCTGCTCAGGCCGGAAATACTGGAAATTTTAAAGGGTTGCGACTGTATTATCCACGCAGGTGACGTAAACAAACCGGAAATTCTGGATACACTGCGTATGATGGGTTCTATTTATGTAGTCCGAGGAAATAACGATAAGGACTGGGCAGAAGGAATGGCGAAAACCTTGCACTTTACCATAGAAGGGGTAAAATTTTTCATGACTCACAATAAAAAAGATGTGGACTGGGACTTAAAAGATACACAGATAGTCATCTTCGGACACACCCATAAATATTTCGAAAAAATAATAGACAGCCGCCTATGGCTAAACCCGGGAAGCTGCGGCCCCAGACGCTTCGACCAGGAGATTACCATGGCAGTAATGACAGTCGATAATGGAACCTATCAGTGGGAAAAGGTTACCATGATTCCGAAAAAGTAGTATAAATATCAGAGCAAAACTTCTTTTTGAAAATCAATCATGAGTTTTCGAAAAGAAGTTTTTTATTTCGTTCTATTTGTCAGTTTTTTCACTCCTTTTTTGTTGGGTTTGTAGAACTTAAAAAATTAAGTTGACTGTAAATTAATAATTAAGTATACTGAAACCGAAGACAACGACAGAAACCACAGACAGAACCTTTGCGGAATTGCTGTTACCAGCAGCCGCACAACAGAAAGAAAGGAGCAGAAATGGCTGTTCAGTTTAATGAAGACAAGAAAATCTTCCGTCTGGATACGGAAACAAGTACTTACTTAATGGGATTAACTCCGGAAGGATATCTGGGACATATTTATTACGGAGATCGCTTATACAAAGCAGCAGAGAATTACATGTTGCGTATGGAGGAGCCGCCGTACACACCATCTGTAAACAAAAGAGAGAAATCTTCTTTTCTGGACAGTTTCCCGATGGAATATCCGACCGGCGGCATCGGAGATTATCGTGAAAGCTGTTTAAATGTGCGCAATGAAGCAGGACAGATGGGATGCGAGATCCACTATGTTTCACACGAGATCTACAATGGTAAGAAAACACTCAAGGGACTTCCGGCATCCTTCGGTACAGAGGAAGAAGTACAGACTCTGGATATCCTCTGCGAAGACGAGATCCTGGGATTGCAGGTAGTGTTAAGCTATTCTGTATTTGAAAAAGAGAACGTGATCACCAGAAGTGTGAAATTAATTAATAAGGGTGATCAGAAGCTTAAAATTGAGAAAATCTACAGTGCATGTCTGGATATGGACAACGAGAACTTTGAGATGTTGACACTTCAGGGTTCCTGGGCAAGAGAACGTCACATTCAGCAGGGACCGCTCCGCTACGGAAAACAGATGGTATCTTCTGCAAAGGGAGAATCCAGTCATCAGGAGCATCCGTTCCTGGCTCTGGTAACACCGGGAACCACTCAGCAGCAGGGTAAAGTTTACGGAATGCATTTCGTATATTCCGGAAACTTTATGGGACAGGCAGAGTTAAACCAGTTTGATTCTGTTCGTACAGTTATGGGTATCAACAAAGAAGAATTCAGCTGGATCCTGAAAGCAGGAGAAGAGTTCCAGGCACCGGAAGTTGTTATGACTTATTCTCATGAAGGCCTGGGAGAAATGACCAGAAGCTATCATGATTTCTACAGAAATCATATGATCAGAAGCAAATATCTTCATAAGAAGAGACCAATCCTGATCAACAACTGGGAAGCCACTTACTTTGATTTTAACACTGATAAACTGTTAGATATCGCAAGAGAAGCGAAGTCCTGCGGTATTGAGATGCTGGTTATGGATGACGGCTGGTTTGGCGTGAGAAACAGCGATAACTGTTCTCTTGGTGACTGGAAAGTTAACACAGACAAGATCACAGGCGGACTGAAATATCTGGTAGATAAAGTAAACAAGATAGGCCTTGAGTTTGGTATCTGGTTTGAGCCGGAGATGATATCTCCCAACTCTGATCTTTACAGAGCGCATCCAGAATGGGCAATCCAGATTGCTGGAAGAGAAGCAACACAGAGCAGACAGCAGTACGTGCTTGATCTTTCCAGGCCGGAAGTGCTGGATTATGTATATGAAAGCGTGGCTTCTATCTTAAGAAGTGCCAATATTGTTTATGTGAAATGGGATATGAACCGTCAGTTAAGTGATCTGGGAAGCACTTATCTGGGAGCGGAAGAGCAGCAGGAACTTTTCCATCGTTATGTTCTGGGGGTTTATGCACTGCAGGAGAGGCTGGTTACAGAATTTCCTGATCTCCTTCTGGAAAACTGCTCCGGAGGTGGTGCACGTTTCGACCCGGGTATGTTATACTATAGTCCACAGATTTGGTGTTCTGATGACACAGATGCCATCGAGCGTCTGATGATTCAGGAAGGAACTTCCCTGATTTATCCGCTGTCTACCATGGGGGCTCACGTCAGTGACTGCCCGAACCATACAGTTGGCAGGGTGACGCCCTTCGAGACAAGAGGACATGTGGCGCTGGCAGGTACCTTTGGATACGAACTGGATGTGACAAAGATTCCGGAAGAAGACAGAAAGATGATTCCGGAGCAGACAAAGATGTACCACAAATATCATGAACTGGTACGTGAGGGTGACTACTACAGAATTGCTTCCTACAGAGAGAATCATCTGTATGACTGCTGGGCAGTAGCTGCAAAAGATAAGAGAGAAGTTCTGGTAACTTATGTGCATGTACTCAGCACACCCAATGCCCACAGCAGAAGAATCTTCCTGCAGGGATTTGATACGGAAGCTGTCTATGCACTTGAGGGAACCGAAGAGAAATATACAGGTGAGATGTTGATGAAGTGTGGTTTCCTTGTAAAAGGATTCTGGGGAGACTTTAAGAGTAAATTGTATCATTTTGTGAAAGTGACTGAGTAAAGGGGATAAGAAAGGACATATAATGTAATGGGAAAAATAAGAATGGCTGATATTGCCGCAAAGGTAGGAGTCAGCACTGTAACTGTTCACAATGCTCTGTCCGGCAATAAGGGCGTTAGTGATGAGATGCGGGAGAAAATCCAAAAGGTGGCAGATGAGCTGGGGTATTATCAGATGACGGCAGCAGCCAAGCGTGAAAGAAATAAAGGTGGCCTGCGCAATATCGGTGTCATTATTTCAGAGAAATATTTGGCGGCATATACTACTTTTTACTGGAAAATGTATCAGGAGCTTGCTTTGGTTGCTACTGATAAGAATTGCATGGCTGCAGTGGAAATACTGAAGCAGGATATGGAGGAGAATTTTATCCTTCCGAGAATTCAGGAAGAACATACCGTGGATGCTCTGATCGTAATGGGGGAAATCAGCAGGGAATATATTCATTTTATGAAGAAACATACTGATGTGCCGGTAATATTTCTGGATTTCTATGACAAAGAGCTGGCTAAAGATGCAGTTATTGCAGATAATTTCTATGGAATGTACCTGATGACAGGATATCTGTTTGAACAGGGATTTACAAAGATGGCGTATGTTGGTTCTATTCATGTGACTAGCAGTATCATGGACCGCTACTGTGGTTTTTATAAAGCACAGTTAGAACATGGACAGGTTCTGCCGGAAGAATGGCTGATCGAAGATCGTGATGAGAAAGGTGTTTCTATAAATATTAAGCTGCCGGAACATATGCCGGAAGCCTTTGTATGCAACTGTGATCTTACAGCCGGAAATTTGATCGTGGAACTGGAAAAACAGGGATATCGTGTACCGGAAGATATTTCAGTAGTTGGATTTGACAATTATCTGTATCCGGGATTTCCTGATAAAAAAATTACCAGTTATGAGGTAAATACCCAGGTAATGGTGAAGGTTGCACTGGAAAAGGCATTGAAACAGATTAAGAACCCTGCTTCGGGACGAGGCCTGAGCGTTGTTTCCGGAAAGATCGTAGAGAAGGAAAGTGTACGGAAAAAGATTTAGCGGAAATTTGAAAACTAAATATAAAATTAAATATAAATTAAATATAGTACATGAAAACAAGTTGTTAAAAATTAAATATTAATAATTGAAGCTTGCAGGAAAATCAAGAAAAGTGGTTTGCCCGTGAGCTTTTTTATTGTGATAAATATACAAAAATAGAACTTAAATATTTGTACTTTTTACAAACCTTTGTTTTTAAGCAATTAAAGATTGATAATTAAGTTAATGATGGTAAAATCAAATTAGTAAAACAGAAACAAAGATGTCTATGAGCTAGTAAAATGAAGGCAGAAATAAATGTAAGGACTGTATCACGGAACAGAATGACAGGAGGAGAAAAATGGGTATATTTGTGAAGGAAATCGAAGAGGAATTAATACAGAAGCTGATCCCTTTCTGGGAAAAGCTGAGGGATGAAGAATACGGCGGTTTTTATGGCTACATGGGTTATAACCTTAAGGTGCAAAAGGATTATGAAAAGGGATGTATCTTAAACAGCAGAATCCTGTGGTTTTTTGCCAATGCCTATATGACACTTGGAGAAGAAAAACTGAAAGAGGATGCAGATCATGCATATGCATTTCTGAAGGAGAAATGTCTGGACAAAGAATATGGCGGCATGTTCTGGTCAGTCACTTATGACGGGAAACCGTCAGATACAACGAAGCATACCTATAATCAGGCATTCGCAATTTATGCTCTCTCTTCCTATTATGATGCAACAGGAAACAAGGAAGCACTGGAGATTGCCAGAGGTCTTCAGAAGGTGATCGAGGACAGATGTACGGATGAGTATGGATATCTGGAAGCTTTTAACCGCAAATTTGAGCCGGAAGAGAATGACAAGCTTTCTGAGAATGGTATTATTGCAGAGAAAACCATGAATACCCTGCTTCATGTTTTTGAGGCTTATACAGAATTGTACCGTGTGACAAAGGATCCGTTTACAGGAGACAGGCTTCGTTTTATGATGGATCTTTTTGCAGATAAGATCTATAACAAAGAACTTGGCAGACAGGAAGTATTTTTTGACAGAACCTGGAACAGTCTGATTGATCTGTATTCCTATGGACATGACATAGAGACTTCCTGGCTGATGGACAGAGGTCTGGAAGTACTGGATGATGAAAAATATACTGGGAAGATCACACCGATCACAACAGAAATTGCAGAAAATATTTATCACAGAGCTTTTGTGGATCATTCTCTGATGAATGAATGCGAAAATGGGGTCAATGATACGAGGAGAATCTGGTGGGTTCAGGCAGAAACAGTGATCGGCTTCCTGAACAGATATCAGAAGGACCCGGAGAAAAAGGAATATTTACAGGCAGCAGAGGATGAATGGAATTATATTAAAACTTATATGTTGGATCCAAGAGATGGTTCTGAGTGGTTCTGGTATGTAAAGGAAGACCATACACCTGGAGACGGACCTATTGTAGAACCATGGAAATGCCCGTATCACAACGGACGTATGTGTATGGAAGTGATAAGGAGGATGAAAAATGCTGAATAAACAGTATTACGTTGAAAAAGCGAAAGTAGAAAAACTGATCGCAAGAAAAAATCAGAAAACAGACTTTTACAATGGAATTTATGACCGTTATGAGTATCCGGTACTGACAAGAGAATTTGCGCCGGTTGAATGGAGATATGACCTGAATCCGAAGACAAACCCCAATTTCCAGGAACGTCTCGGAATCAATGCAGTGATGAACTCCGGTGCTATTGAACTGAATGGAAAATATTATCTGGTTGTCCGCGTAGAGGGAAATGACCGTAAATCTTTCTTTGCAGTAGCAGAGAGCGATACAGGAATCGATGGATTCCATTTCTGGGATTATCCGGTACAGCTTCCGGATACCTGCCCGGAGGAAACAAATGTATATGACATGCGTCTGACCAAACATGAAGATGGATGGATCTATGGTGTATTCTGCTCCGAGAGCAAGGATAAAACAAATCCTGATCTTTCCGCAGCAGTTGCTGAAGCAGGTATTGTAAGAACAAAAGACCTTAAGACATGGGAGCGTCTGGACAACCTTAAAACTCTTCATTCTCCTCAGCAGAGAAACGTAGTGCTTCATCCGGAATTTGTAGACGGCAAATATGCATTCTACACACGCCCGATGGATGGTTTCATTGAAACAGGAAGCGGCGGCGGAATCGGATTTGGTCTCTGCGACGATATCGAACATGCAGTAATTGATGAGGAAAAAATCATCAGCAGAAGAATTTACCATACATTGACAGAGTCAAAGAACGGTGCAGGTGCAGTGCCGATCAGAGGTAAGAAATGCTGGATCAATATTGCTCACGGAGTAAGAAATACAGCAGCAGGACTTCGTTACGTTCTCTATGTATTCGGAACTGATTTAAACGATCCTTCCAAAGTGATCGCTGAGCCATCCGGTGTATTCCTTGTTCCGCTTGGAAAAGAAAGAGTCGGAGATGTTTCCAACGTAGTATTCACAAACGGTGCCATCGCAAAAGATAACGGAGATGTTTACATCTATTACGCATCCTGCGATACAAGAATGCATGTGGCAACTACAACTATTGATAAACTGGAAGACTATCTGTTCCACACACCAAGAGATCCACATCGTTCTCCTGACTGTGTAAAACAGCGCTGTGAACTGATTATGAACAATACTTATCAGCGCTGGTGTGAGGATGAGTATTTTGACGCTGATACAAGAGCTGAGTTAAAAGCCATCGCAGATGATCCTCAGGAGATCAAAGAGAGATTTTACAAAGATCTGGAATTCGGTACAGGCGGACTGAGAGGAATCCTCGGTGCCGGTACCAACCGTATGAACATTTATACAGTAAGAAAAGCAACTCAGGGACTTGCAAACTTTATCATTAAAGAGAACGCACAGGCAAAGGGTGTTGCCATTGCATTTGACTCCAGACATATGTCACCGGAATTTGCAAAAGAGACAGCTCTCTGCATGGCAGCAAACGGAATCAAGGCTTACATTTTCCCATCCCTGCGTCCCACACCAATGCTTTCTTTCGCACTTCGTGAGTTAGGCTGCACAGCTGGTGTGGTAGTAACTGCAAGCCACAATCCGCCGCAGTACAATGGATACAAAGTTTACTGGGAGGACGGCGCACAGATTACAGCTCCTAAGGATAAACAGATTATTACAGAAGTTCAGGCGATCACAGACTTTGCTCAGGTGAAGACTATGTCTGAAGAAGATGCAAAGGCAGCCGGCCTTTATGAAGTAATCGGTGAAGAAATTGATGACAAATACATGGAAGCTCTTAAGAAACTGGTTCTCCGTCCGGAAGCCATCAAAGAGCAGGCAGACAAGCTGAAGATCGTTTATACACCTCTTCACGGAACAGGAAACATTCCGGTAAGACGTGTACTGAAAGAACTTGGATTTAACAATGTTTATGTAGTAAAAGAGCAGGAACTTCCTGACGGAGATTTCCCCACAGTAAGCTATCCGAACCCGGAAGATAAGAACGCATTTACACTGGCCCTGAAACTTGCAGCAGAAGTGGACGCAGATATCGTTCTGGCTACTGACCCGGATGCAGACAGACTTGGAATCTATGCAAAGAATGAGAAGACCGGTGAGTACGAAAGCTTCACAGGAAATATGTCCGGAATGCTGATCCTGGAATACCTTCTTTCCCAGAGAAAAGAACTTGGCATGCTTCCGGAAAACGGTGCAGTTGTAACAACTATCGTTTCCGGAAAAATGGCAAGAGCCATTGCAAAAGAATATAATGTAGAGCTGATCGAAACTCTGACAGGATTCAAATATATCGGAGAGCAGATCAAATTCTTTGAGCAGAATCATGACCATGAATTCCTCTTCGGATATGAAGAAAGCTACGGCTGTCTGAAAGGTACCCATGCAAGAGACAAAGATGCAGTTGTAGCTGTTATGGCTCTCTGTGAGGCAGCAGCTTACTATAAATCAAAAGGAATCACTCTCTGCGAGCAGATGGAGAAGCTGTATCAGAAATACGGATTCTATAAAGAAAGCCTTTTCTTCCAGACCTTCCCTGGAGCAGAAGGAAAAGCAAAAATTGATGGTCTGATGGATGCGCTGAGAAATCAGCCTCCGAAACAGGTTGGTCCGTTCAAGGTAACTGCGCTTGAGGATTATAAGAAGAGCGTACGCACAGATATCGCAACAGGTGAAACCTCTGCACTGACACTTCCGGAATCCAATGTACTGTACTTTGAACTGGAGGATGGTGCATGGTTCTGTGTAAGACCATCCGGAACAGAGCCGAAGATTAAATACTATGCAGGCGTGAAAGGCGCAGACGCACAGGATGCTGAAGAAAAACTGGAAGCATTATCCAAGGCTGTTGTGGAACTTTAATTACATAAAAAACTTGAAATATCGGTCTGGCTAAGTAAAATAGTAGACAGATAGCAAAGAAAAAGGGCACGCAGGAGAATCTCTCAGGCGTGCCTGAAGTAAATGGAGGAAATTTACAAATGGCACTTTTAAAATTAAAACCAAGCTGTAAAGATTATCTCTGGGGCGGCACAAGATTAAGAACAGAGTTTGGGATTGAATATGACAGGGATCCTCTGGCAGAGTCCTGGGAGCTTTCCTGTCATCCGGACGGACCAAGTTATATCGTAAACGGAGAATATGCAGGGAAAACTCTGCAGCAGTATATTGATGAAAACGGTAAAGAGATTCTGGGAACTGACTGCCAGTCCTTCGAGCAGTTCCCGGTTCTGATCAAATTTATTGATGCGAAAAAAGATCTTTCCATTCAGGTACATCCGGACAATACTTACGCATTGAAAAATGAAGGACAGTACGGAAAGACCGAGATGTGGTATGTGATGGATGCGGCAGAAGGAGCAAGCCTTTTCTACGGATTTGCAAAAGAAGTTTCTGAAGAAGAATTTGAGGAACGTATCCGCAATCATACTCTTACAGATGTTCTGAATAAAGTAATGATCCATAAAGGTGACGTACTTTTTATTGATCCGGGCACCATTCATGCCATCGGAGCAGGAAGCCTGATCGCTGAAATCCAGCAAAATTCCAATGTTACATACCGTGTTTATGACTATGGGCGTAAAGGACCGGACGGAAAGGAGAGAGAACTTCATGTAGATAAGGCTCTCCAGGTAACCAAACGTGAGCCTGCAGCTACTGACAGGGATTTCGGACCACACGTTGCATCCTGCGAATATTTCACAGTGGACAAAGTGATCCTGGATGGACTGAGAAGAAAGAAACTGACAGGAGAAGCTGATGGCACTTCTTTCGTAAGTGTACTGGTTATGAGTGGTGCAGGTAAGATCACTGCAAGCGGCCAGACTATGGAAGTGAAGAAGGGTGACAGTATCTTTATCACAGCCGGTTCCGGCGAGTATGAGCTGGAAGGTGATATGGAGGTACTGCTTACCACTGTATGATCAGGTGATAA
The DNA here is from genome assembly GCF_052064155.1 of Blautia sp. HCP3S3_C12. NCBI lineage: Bacteria > Bacillati > Bacillota > Clostridia > Lachnospirales > Lachnospiraceae > Blautia > Blautia sp. HCP3S3_C12. The sequence goes on from NZ_JBQHWC010000014.1 coordinate 48,306, forward strand.
AGATGTATTTTCTATATTATTTTTCTAAAATGTCATAAGATGATGAAAAAAGCTTTTGCAAAACAATAGGATTTGCAGAAGCTTTTTTGTATTTTTTGGAAAACATACTACTTAGAGAATGTGAAATTCGGGGATTTCAGCAGAAACAGCCTTGCAATTTATTTTGAATACGTTATAATAAAAAAACGTAACGAACTAAGATTGGTTAGACCAATAACGGATAAATGTTTCCGAATCCTGAGGAAACGACAATAAGAGGAGACTGGAAATGAAATACGTAAGACAATTCTGGGTTATTTTACTGCTATCTGCAATGGGAGAGGCATTACATGTTCTGATCCCGCTTCCTGTACCTGCAAGTGTGTACGGACTGGTGATCATGCTGATCGCACTGGGAACACACATTATCAAACTGGATCAGGTCAAAGAAGCGGCTGAATTTCTCATAGAGATTATGCCGGTTATGTTTATCCCGGCAGGTGTCGGATTACTGACAGCCTGGGGCATACTGAAACCGGTATGTGTGCCGATCATTCTGATCACAGTGATCACCACAGTTGTGGTAATGATTGTGACGGGTCGTGTCACACAGGCAGTTATTCGTATGGACAGAAAGAAAGGACAGAAAAGATAATGACACAATTTATGAGTAATTCCCTGTTTTTTGGCGCAGCGATCAGCCTGATCGCATATGAGGCAGGACTTCTTTTGAAAAGAAAATTTAAGATGGCAATTTTTAATCCGCTTCTGATTGCGATCATTGCGGTAATAGCGGTACTTTGTTTACTGCATATTGATTATGACACCTATAATCAGAGTGGTCAGTATATCAGCTACCTGCTCACACCTGCAACTGTCTGTCTGGCAGTTCCGCTGTATCAGCAGATGGAACTTTTGAAAAAGAATCTGAAAGCCGTAATCATAGGAATTGTTTCCGGTGTACTTGCCAGTCTGGTCAGTGTGCTGATTCTTGCAAAGCTGTTCAGCCTGAGTCATGAGCAGTATGTAACACTTCTTCCGAAGTCTATTACCACAGCAATCGGAATGGGGGTTTCCGAAGAACTGGGTGGTATAGTAACGATTACAGTTGCAGTTATTATCATTACCGGTGTTCTTGGAAATATGATCGCAGAGACTGTGATCAAACTGGCACATATCGAAGAACCCATCGCAAAAGGTCTGGCACTTGGAACTTCTGCCCATGCCATCGGTACTGCCAAGGCAATGGAGCTTGGTGAAATAGAAGGTGCAATGAGCAGTCTTGCAATTGCAGTGGCCGGTCTGCTGACCGTTGTAGGAGCATCTGTGTTTGCCCAGTTTATGTAAGTAATATAGGGGACTGTCATGTTAAGGAACTTAAGCAGGACTTAAGGAATTAACATGGCAGTTATTTTTTACAAACAAATGTTCGAAAAGTACTTTCATTTTAGGATAAGGTGTGGTATTATACTTGAAAAGAGAATATATGTTCGGAAAATATGTTCGATATAAGACTTAGGAGGGCAATGAGATGACAAATACAGCAAGCACCACACATAGAACAGGAAGAAAAGAAAGCCGCAAGCTTTCCAGAACAATGGCAGTAATTCTGGGACTGATCGTAACACTGGAGGTAATGATCGCCGGTGGGATGATCTTTAATATTGATTTTCACTCTGCTGATACGATTGCGGTGATCCTGGGATTTTTAGTTTTATATTCGGGAGTTGTTGCAGTACTGACTGATAATTGAGGTTGCTGTCCGGCATATTATGATGTAACATGTCATATATAATATTCATTCATGAAATAATGTACTCTCGGAATAAAGACTCCAAGAATACATAATATAGGTAAAGGGGAAAATATGACGGTAAAATCAAGATTGCTGGAAATGTTGGAGAAGTATAAAGGAGAAGTGATTTCCGGAGAGCGGATTGCAGGTGAGCTGGGCTGTACCAGGGCGGCAGTATGGAAAGCAGTGAAATTGCTCAGGGAGGACGGATATACCATAGAGGCAGGACCTAATAAGGGTTATATGCTGGCAAAGGATACAAATCGGTTGTCCCAGGAGGGAATCCGTCTGTTTCTGGATGATCCGGAGGTTAAAGTAGATATTTATGATGAGCTGGAATCTACAAACCAGACGGCCAAGAAAGAAGCGATGATAGGAAAGGCAGGACATGGAGCCTTTGTAATTGCCAGAAGTCAGACTGCGGGCAGAGGACGCAGAGGGCGGGAATTTTATTCCCCTGCAGATGCCGGGCTTTATATAAGTGTGATCCTGAAACCCCAGGGAACCCTACAGGACAGCTTACTGATCACAACAGCGGCAGCAGTGGCAGTCTACAGAGCCGTTGCGCAGATCTGTGGAATCCAGCTTGATATTAAATGGGTTAATGATCTGTTTTATAAAGGAAAGAAAGTCTGTGGAATCCTCACAGAGGCTGTCACAGATTTTGAAGGTGGAAATATTGAGTTTGTGGTAGTTGGTATAGGATTGAACCTCTACCTGGATCAGGAGAAACTGCCGCAGAAATTAAGAAGTATAGCTGGAGCTCTTTATGAGACAAAAGAAGATGCAGAACGGACAGACCGTAATCAATTGACAGCAATGATTGTGAACGAGCTGCGAAAAGAGACAGCAGATCTGAAACTATCTCCGGATTATGTGACACATAACATGATCCCGGGACATCAGATCACAATTACAGACGGAACCTCTTCCAGGCAGGCATTTGCGTTGGAGATATGCAGGGACGGAAGGCTGAAAGTACGGGAAGAGGATGGGCAGGAAACAATATTGTCTTTTGGGGAAGTTTCGGTGACTATATAGCTATATGGAAAATTGTATTGTTTTCCCAACTGCTATAAAAATGAGATTCAGATTTGCGGGTAATGTACAATCGCAAATCTGAATCTCATTTTGGGTTCAGGGTTAATTGGTACTGTTATCAGTATCCTTGAGCTCTTCGGAAATTTCTTCTTTTAATGATACAGGATGGCTGCTGGTGTCTGTTGTATCAGTAGTATTTGCAGAAGTTTCAACATTTTCTACATTTCTCATATCCTGCTGGTACGGACGATATGGTGTCCAGTAATGTTCTTCCTCATCGGAACTGTCATGGTGTTCTTCATCCAATGCATCCTTCTTGCGGGTGAGAATATAAATTCCTGCAAAAATGATAGTAGCTGCAATTACGAGCTGTGGCAGATGATATGTGAATCTACCGATAATATCAGCCAGATAGCCGGGTAAGATCATATAGAGGAAATCCATCAGGTTGTTCCACAGAATAGAAGCACCAAGGAAAATCAGCAGAATCGCGGTTAAATTTCTGTGATGTTTAAGCAGGGAACTGATATCTCCTGTCAGTTCATCCATATGAAGAACATAGGAATCTTCTATGGAATAAAACTCTTCCTCAGAAAGAGATTTCAGGTTGTGCACATTAAAGAAACTGTAGAACCAGATGATCGGGATCAGAAACACAAGCCAGTCCATTCCGGTACATGCTCCAATGGCAAAGACACCCCAGAATAAGAACATAATACTGATACCCTGTTTTTTGAATCCCATATACATTTCTCCTGCGCCTGGAATCAGGGAAAAGATAAAAAGCCAGAATCCATGTTTTTGTTTTTGCATACTTTTATTTGCCTCCATTCATTAATTTGCTGGAAAAATCACTGATATATTTTATAAAAGAACTGGTGCCATCACCAATGTTCTGGCCAAGTTCTCTGGTGAACTGGTAGAGCCTGCCGTCTTCATGTTCGGGCAATGTTTTGTTTATCTGAGAGGAAGTATCCTGATGTAAGGAAGTGAAATCCAGGTTGGGGATACTGAATAAAAGCAGCAGGGCAACTATCACACCGGCAGCAGTCTGAAGACTGTAATGGAGCAGCTGCATTTTGCGGGATGCTTTATTTGCTGCCCGGGCAAGCTGTACTTCACCGGAGTCTGCTTTGGTCAGAATCTGTTCTATCAGATAGGAAGGAGCAGTATCAGTACTGCTGTCTTCCTGTTCCATCATCTGATCCAGACAGAAATCGCAGTGATCAAGATGTGACAGAAATTCAATGACTTCCTGTGTGTTCATATTTCCGTTGTCAAATTCTATTAAATCCTTCTTATCAATATGCATCTAATCACCCCTTTCAAGCATATTTTTCAGCATTGCCCTTGCTCGATAGAGCTGTGTCTGAACTGTTTTCGGATTTTTTCCTGTCTGTTGTGCAATTTCAGGTACTGACAGTTCCCTGCAGAAATGTGCGTAAGCGACTTCTTTGTAGGGACTTTTCAGCTGCATGCACAATGCTTCTACATGAGTATTGGATGCAGCTTTCATGTATTCATCCTCGGGAGAGGATTGCCGGTCCGGAATCTGGGAAAAGTAGGTGTCTTCTGTTGGAATACTTCGCCGCCCGGCAGCTTTCAGATAGTCCAGGCATTTTCGGATAGCAATCTTGCTTAGCCAGGCTTTTTCATAAGTGCCGTCAAAACGGGACAGGTTTTTATAGGCAGACAGAAATACTTCCTGAGTAAGATCTTCGGCATCAAATGGATTGCCGATAGATTTCAGGCAGATCGAATATATTAAGTTCTGGTATTGCTTAATCAGATATTCCAGATATTGCTTTTCTGTGATCATTACTGTCTCCTTTGTCCCTATTCATTTAATTATAACGCAGAAGAGGGAGGAATGGATTCATATCTTAGAAAAGTTTTAAAGAAACTATAATGGATGTAATGTTACTGAGGACGGTGTGAATAATAACGATGTGCTTGCATGATTAATATCTTCTATAGATAGTCTTGATAAGTAGATAGTTTTGCTCTATACTTGAGGACAAATGAGAGTACATACTCTAAGATAGTCCGTAAAAGGAGAATAACAAACAATGACAGAGACAAGACGTTTATATTATGAAGATGTATATAAAAAAGAATTCACAGCAACCGTTGTAGAGTGCAGAGAGCGGAAAAAAGGCTACGCAGTGATCCTGGATGAGAGTGCTTTCTATCCGGAAGGCGGCGGTCAGCCGAGTGATGTAGGAACTCTGGGTGATGCGAATGTAACAGAGGTTCATGAGAAGGATGGTGAATTGCTCCATTATACGGACAAGGCTCTGGAAGTGGGTGTGAAGGTTGAAGGAAAGATTGACTGGGCACGTCGTTTTGATCTGATGCAGCAGCATTCGGGGGAGCATATGGTCAGTGGTATTATCCATGCAAAGTATGGTTATGATAATGTAGGTTTCCATATGGGAGGTGATGTGATCACTGTAGATCTGAATGGTATGCTGGATGAAGCTCAGCTGGCAGAAATCGAGCAGGAAGTGAATGAGAGAGTCTGGGAAGATAAAGAAGTACAGATCACTTATCCGACTGCAGAGGAACTTCAGGCTCTGGATTACAGAAGCAAGAAAGAACTGACCGGACAGGTTCGTATCGTGACTTTCCCGGGAGTGGACGTATGTGCATGTTGTGGAACTCATGTAACTCATACAGGGGAGATTGGAATGGTGAAACTTCTCTCTGTAGTGAAGTTCCGTGATGGTATCCGTATGGAGATGATCTGCGGTAAACGTGTTCTGGATTATCTGAATATGGTAAATGAGCAGAACCACCAGATTTCCGTAAAGCTTTCTGCAAAGATGGAAAAGACAGCACATGCAGTACAGCGTCTGCAGGATGAGAACTTCCGCCTGAAAGGACAGGCAGCCCGTATGGAGGAAGAAATGTTCCAGGCAGAGGCAAAGAAGTGGGAAGGTGCAGGAAGTGTCCTGATCTTCAAAGAGGGACTGGAAGCAGATTCTGTACGTAAACTTGCAGATGCAGTGATGAACACCTGCCAGGGATGCTGCGCAGTATTTTCCAAAAATGAAGATGGAAGCTATAAATATGCAATGGGTGAGATTGACGGAGATCTTCGCCAGTATACAAAAGAAATGAATGCTGCATTAAATGGAAGGGGCGGCGGAAAGCCATTCTTTGTGCAGGGGTCTGTACAGGCAACAGAGATGGAAATCCGTAATTTCTTTGAGAAATAGTTTAGGAGCTGAGCAGTCTGTATGCAGATAATATGTGATGCAATATGTTTCTGCATAGGGCGTGTGGATAGCAGGATAAAAGGTATAAATCAGAGGAAAAGAGCAATGTTTGGAGAATGTCATGCGCATATAATTATGGATGGTGTGAATTACCGTCAGGCAATTGATATGCATAAGAATGGTCCGGATGACCAGATAATAAGAGAGCATCTGAAAGCTTATCAGGACAGAGATATTACTTTTGTACGTGATGGTGGCGATGCACTGGGCGTTTCCGCGAGAGCGAAAGAACTTGCGCCGGAATACGGTATTGATTACCGGACTCCTGTATTTGCAATCCACAAAGAGGGACACTATGGTTCCATTGTTGGAAAAAGCTTTGCAACAATGCGGGAATTTCATGGTCGTGTGCTTGAGGCGATAAATGCAGGTGCGGATTTTATTAAGATCATGACTACAGGAATCATGGATTTCAATGCACACGGAGCTGTCACGGGAACACCGCTGGATGCGGCTGAAGTGAAAGAGATGGTACATATTGCACATGAAGAGGGTATGGCCGTGATGTCTCATACTAACGGGGACTATGGTGTTCAGGCAGCAGTGGAAGTCGGTGCGGACAGTCTGGAGCATGGGAACTACATGAATGAAGAAAGTCTTAACATGCTGGCAGAGAGTGATACAGTATGGGTTCCGACGCTGGTCACAGTGCGTAATCTTCTGGGTGACGGGCGTTATGCGGATGAAACGCTGAAGCCGATCATAGAATTTGCAGAAGAGAATGTCAGAAAGGCATTTAAACTTGGAGTAAAGGTTGCTCCGGGCAGTGACGCAGGGGCTTACCGGGTTTTTCATGGAAAAGGAATTCAGGATGAAATGAAAGCGTTTACAGAAATTCTGGAAGAAAGTGATATTGTCTGTCACTGGCTTTCAGATGGTGAATCAGAAATTAAAAAGAAATTTATCAGACGGTAATAACAAAAGCAGTTCATTCTACAGCGTACAAACTGTAAATGGACTGCTTTTGGCTTATGCATACTGAATCTTGACTGCAGTATAAATATTAGAAGATTTTGATTTAGACGGATGGAAAGTAACACATACATAGTCGCCGTATTCCACACCGCTTTCAGTAAGATCCTGAGCGTTTTCAATGCGGAAAGTGTCGACTGCACCATCGTCGGTCTGAACGGTGATCGTATTAGCGGTGCTTCCGATGATAGTTCCGGTTGCTGTAAAGGAAATATGTTTATCATCGATTCCGGCAGGATTTTCTCCGGTTACGGCAATGATACGAATGCCCTCCAGAGTGTCCTCTTCCAGATTTCCAATATAAGTCACATTTGCATGAGAACCGGGAGCAATTCCGCCCTCAAAATAAGCGGGAATTGCAGACATATCAATGCTTAGCGGAGTATCACTGCCAGCAGGAAGAACCTGAAGAATATTCAGATTTACTGCCTGGATGGTTACCAGAAACTGTTTCTCACGGTTCGCAATCTGCTCCGGTGTCAGTGTAACTGTCGGTTCAGGTGTAGGTGTCGGATCCGGAATCTGCAGGTCTTTCAGGTCGGAAATACTCAGGACTTTCAGATGACTAGCGTTTAAAGACGCAGAGGAATCATCAGAAGTATCCGAAAATTCACCTTTAAAGGTAAGGTAGACCCAGTCGCCGGATTTGATGCCGTTCTGATAATATTGTTTCGTTCCGGTGATCGGGTAAGTAGCAGTTTTGCCTTTTTTATTTTTTATGGTGATCGTATTGGAGGTCAGAGATATGACCTGCCCGTGAGCATTACGTTTCTTCAGTTTGTTCTTCTTGTGGAATTCATCCACTACTTTCAGAACACGAACACTGCTTGTATCTGTATTGGAGAGCTGTCCTTCATAAATAATACTGATCTCATCACCGGTGATCATTCCGCCTTTACACTCCAGTGTGGCGTTGGAAACATTGAATACATAAGATGCATCGTCTGTATTCAGGATGAGCTGGCTTCCGGAAAAATCCTGTAGAGTACCGGAAATCTCATCCATATAAACGCGGTCTTTGGATTCGGTTGTAGTGGTGGTATCAGTTGAAGAAGCGATTTCCCGGGCAGAAGTATCTCCGGTAGATGTAAATTGTTCCAGTACAGTTCCAGGGCTGCAGCCGGTCACAGAGAAAGTGAGAACGGTACAGACACATGCAGCAAGCAGTTTTTTCATAGTAAAGACAGGACCTCCGATAAATCATTCGTTTGAGCATTATTCCTGCCAGGTGCAGTGCAATGATCTCAAAACATAATTATTTATGAGAAGAGATATCATCTTCAGGCGGATCTGGGATAAAGTCAAAAATTTTCCGGTAATTTTCCCATTCGTCATTGTCTTTGGCAGGAGTACATATCAGGCCGGTACATTCCGTACAGGCGTTGGTATTCAGGTAATTATCATAACATACATTGTAAGGATTTTGGCAGCTATTTTTACGCTTTTCTGACATTTTTTTACCTCCATGATTATAGCAGATGTGATCCATCTGTCTGTATAATGGATAGTATTAGTATATGCGGTTATTTTATGTGAGTTTTTTGTCCGCTGTTTAAGGAAAACTGCGAAAGAGTTATTGGGTTATGGAGAAGTAGTAAAACGGATTACGAATATCTGACAGAACTGATAAGATTCTGGGAAGTGTGCTGCTGTGAGCAGACAGTAACTGGTTTTCGTGAAATATGTACAATAAACAGACTATAAATTTGACAAAATAATAACGAAAAATATATTGAAATTTCTATGGATTGTGATATAATTTCGATAAATAAATAATAGCGAAGTAGGATTTTATGCGTCAAGTGTTCACAGGCTGGGGAGTCGCCGTGAAACGAAAAGCAGAAAGCGTGCTGCTTACGATATGATTTCCGCACCCGTTGCTACATATGAGGACATCTCATAATGTGGAGGGATTATTATTTATGGTAACTACTCTATTTTTTAAACACATTTATGGAGGTGTTTTTATTATGCAGAAAAAACAATATTGGAATGTAAAAACATTGGTGTTCATGGCTCTTCTGATCGCCATGCATCTGGTACTCACACGAGTTCTGGTTATTGACCTTGGTGCGTATCGTATTTCAGTAGGAAGTGTAACTACAATTCTTGCAGGTCTGTGGCTTGGTCCGGTAGCCGGTGGTGTCTGTGGTTTATGCGCGGATGTTATCGGATGCTTTATGAAAGGATATGCAGTAAATCCATTTATCACAGTTGCTGCTATGCTTTATGGCATTCTTCCTGCTCTGTTAAAACCGTTATTTGTAAACAGAAAAAAAGTAGGAAAAACAGTTGGTATCTGTGTATCTATCGTAGTAACATCTGCTATCAGTTCTCTGGTACTTACCACAGCAGGACTTGTGATTATGCTTGGATATAACTTCTATGCAATCATGCCGGGAAGACTGGTACAGTTTGCAATTTTAATTCCAGTTTACTGTGTACTGACCTGCCTGCTGTATTTCAGCCCGCTGACAGCAATGGTTGTTGAGAATGCGGCACCTGCAGTGCTGAAGAACAAAACCGTATAATTGAGATAGAATTAAGACTTGAATAATGGACTGATAAGATAGTTAAGAAAACATGGTTTTGCGCGGACTATGTTAACTACATATCAATCGATTCCCCGAAAAAGAAGAAAGTTATGATATAAAAAGACAGACTCATTGTAAAGTAAAATATGAAGTACTTTACAGTGAGTCTGTTTTTATTATATTCTGAAACTTAATCAAATCAAGTAAATCTTCTGCTTCAATTGTGAAAAGCAATGAACAGTGGGCGGGGACATGCCTGCCATGATCAGAGCATTTTATTTTTCTGGTGGATAGTTACCGTTCTCATCCGGCTGTACACGGAACCAGTAAGTATAAAGCTGGTTGAATCCGAGCGATTTGTACAGTGCACGGGCATTGTCATTTCCCTCTACAACCTGAAGGTATGCATTCTGCGCACCTTTCTTTATCCCTTCTTTCAGAAGTCCGGTACAGATCTGGCGTGCATAGCCGTGTTTGCGATATTCTTCTTTTACATGGATGGCATAGATCCCGATGTAATCTCTGTCCAGAATGCCGAGTCCGGTTGCAATGATCTGGCCGTCCATACGGATGTAGGCGCAGATAGTTTCTTTGAGGATCGCCTGATACATGGATGGAACGACTTTGCGGTGAACGGGGTTGGTAGTGTTCTTTAAGCGAAACAGACTTTCAATCCATTCAGATGGAATGTTATCGTAGAACGTTACGTCCGGATACGGAGCGTCCAGACGCGCGGCATTCATGCTCATCGCCATGACATTGGTGGTATGCTGGATGGCATATCCACGGTTCTCCAGAACATAATCAAAGTCAGGAGAAACAAGAGGGCTGATCTTAAATACAGCCGGTGTTCCCAGGCGTTTATATACGCTTTCGCAGTATGGGATTTTCTCTCTCCATGTAAGAGTAGAATTGCCGAATTGCTCTACGCTATTGGTTCTGTGTGTATAAAAATAAGAAAATCTCAGGATCCAGCCGTCATACAGTTCCATCTTGTGAGACGGCCAGGCGTTCAGAGACATATCTTCAATCTGTTTAATTGTAGTTTCCATAATATAAGGAAGACTCCTTTCAATATGAGTCCACAAATGCATGTTTATGCATGAAGATGCCATCACGGTTCTCTGTTATAGAAAACTTACAGAAATCCACAGGCATGCAAAAGTGTCTTTTTAGAATTATACAGAGTTTAGAAACGATGTGCAAGAAAACTTTCGTTTATTATAATATTCGTTATGAAGCACTTTGCCGGGCGTGAAGTGAACAATCATTTATCCGGCGATTGTCTCCAGAACGAGGGGATATAATTTACGGGCAAGCAATTCATGTCCATGGGCGGTAAGATGAATGCCGTCTATAGTAATTGCATCAAATCCCTGTTCAGCTGCTATTTTATTCAGATCATCATGCAGTGGCACAAATGGCAGCCGGTATTTTGCAGCAAGATTCTGGATAAGGTCAGACATGGTACGAACATGTGGAATCCATGTCTGATATTCTTCCGGATGCGGAAAGATAAATGGCTCCATAAGGATTACCTGTCTGGCATCTGCAATGAGCAGCTTCAGCAATTCATCGTAATGCTCAGAGAATTCTTCCATCATTTGTTTCTGCTGAGAAGCAGTGCGGTTTGTATTCATCATCAGCCCGATATCATTAATGCCGATCAGCAGCGTTACAACAGGAGAACGGTGCAGGGAAATCCGGTGCTGGCGGATATTGTCCAGGACTCTTGATATGGTGAAGCCATCGAATCCGTAGTTTTTAATTTGTACTGTATTTGATAAAAACGATCTGGAGTTGTCAGAATATGAATCTGGCCGTCTGCCGGGAATTTCTTTCTGAAACATTTCTGCAAGCATCTGCACATATCCATTCCCCAGAGGAAAATCATCGAGTAAATGACCGCAGTCGGTAATGCTGTCTCCAAGACAAATGATCTGCATAGTATAACTCCCTTTTATATTTTTTATATAATAGTGAATGCTGATCTAAATAAATGCTGATATAAATAAATGGTATTACCAATCTATAAATTGGTAAGTGACGTAATATAAAATTTATATAAAAACTATATAAAATAATATCATCGCTTCACAGTTCAGTCAACGAAAAACAGCCTTTTTCCGTGAAAATGCACTATTGTAATTGAGAAAAAAAGTAAAATTAAAAAAAGAAATGGTTACAATGCACAAAAAAACAATCTTTTTTTGTCTAAAACAGTCAAAATGATTGTTGACTTTTTAACAGATTCGAATATAATAATCTCAAAATCTTGAATCGCTGAAAGAATTTATGAAACTTTTAGAAAGATTTTATATTTCTCACGGATCATATATATGGTCAGGAGCTTTCAGACTTTCGACTAAACTAAGACATCTGAGACAGACAGCAGGTAAGGACATCACATACGGGCTTCAGGAAGAGACATCTAAGGCAGGCAGCAGGTAAAGACAGCAGGGACAGACTTCAGGAAGAGGCATCTAAGACGGACACCGGGGAAAGACATCTGAGACGGACATGATAAGAGAGTGCGAATGTCTTTCAGCGATTCAAATAGAAAAAGGAGGGAAAAGAAACGGGTAATTTAGCAAGCACGTTAATGGAAGAACTTCAATGTAAGACAGTTTTTACCATACCAGTGTTTGGAGGAATACCGATTGCAGAATCAGTAGCAGTGACATGGATCATCATGGCAGTGCTTTTAATTTTGTCATTGGTGCTCGTAAGAAACCTGAGTGTGGAGAATCCCGGTAAAAAACAGCTTCTCCTGGAAGCAGGCGTCGGTTTTCTTCATGATTTCTTTAAGGATATCCTTGGAGAAGAGGGAAAAATGTATATTCCCTATCTGATGACGGTTGTCATTTACATTGGAATAGCAAACATTTTCGGTGTGTTTGGATTTGTACCGCCTACAAAGGATTTGAACTGTACCATCGGTCTGGCAATTACAAGTATTTTCCTGATCGAGTATGCAGGATTTCACAAGAAAGGTCTGAAAGGTTTTCTTAAGAGCTTCGCAGAGCCGTCACCGGTTATGTTGCCAATCAATATTCTTGAGATCGCCATTCGTCCGACATCACTTTGTATGCGACTTTTTGGTAATGTATTAGGAAGCTATGTGGTCATGAAACTCCTCGAGTTTATATGCCCGGCGATTCTTCCTATCCCATTCAGCCTGTACTTTGATTTCTTTGACGGATTCATCCAGGCTTATGTATTTGTATTCCTGACTTCACTGTTCATTAAGGAAGCCATCGAATAAATAAGAATTACTGTTTATCTGTTTTTACATAAATTCAAATTACATAAACAACGACAGAAAAAAACAGTGATAAACTGTTATCCGCAATCGCGATATAGAAGAGGATAGCAGTTCACAAAAAGAAATTTGTAATATTTAGTTTATTCTAGTTGAACAACAGGAGGAAAAAGTTATGTTAGTAGCTATCGGAGCAGCAATCGCAGTTATGACAGGTATTGGAGCAGGTATTGGTATTGGTATGGCAACATCCAAAGCAGTAGAAGCAATCGCAAGACAGCCGGAAGCAGAAAGCAAGATCAGCAAAGCACTTCTTTTAGGATGCGCCCTTGCCGAGGCAACAGCTATTTACGGTTTCGTTATCGGTCTTCTGATCGTTATCATGCTTGGCTAATTGATGGATAAAGAATAAGTAGAAAGGCAGGTGGGACCGGTGATTGAAATTAATATCAACGTGGTCTTTACGATTATCAACCTGATTGTTCTTTATCTTTTAATGAAAAAGTTCTTATTTGGTCCGATCCTCAATGTGATGGAGCAGAGAAAAAACATGATCGACCAGCAGTTCGCAAGTGCCAAAGATACAGAAGAACAGGCATATGAACTGAAAGGTAAATATGAAGATGCACTGAAATCTGCGAAAGACGAATCCATGCGTATTGTAAATGCAGCAAAGGATGAGGCAAAAGTACAGGCTGAGCGTATTGTAAAAGATGCAAATACACAGGCCGGCGCAATGCTTGACAAAGCAAAGGCAGATATTAAGACAGAGCAGGAAAATGCTATGAAAGCTATGGAAAGCAGAGTGGCAGAGATCGCGCTGGATGCAGCCTCAAAGATCATGGGAGAGAAAAACAGCAGTCAGCAGGATTTGTCCCTTTATGACCAGTTTATAAAAGAGGCAGGTGATTCCAATGACGGAAACAAGCATTAATTATGCAAAAGCATTATATGAGCTTTCTGTCCCGGAAGAAGCTGTTTTGGAGACAGAAAAGATTTTCAGGAGTACCCCACAGTTAAAGGGGGCTCTTGAGAATCCGCTGGTTTCTTTAAAAGAAAAAGAACATGTAATTGACAGAGTCTTCCCACAGGAGATGAAAAATTTCCTGAAGGTGACCTGTAAATATCAGAAAATCAGCAGCATTTATGATATCCTGGAAGCATATGGCGATTACAGCCGCAAGCAGAAAGGTATCCTGAAAGCTGTTCTCACATATGTAACAAAACCGGAAGAAGCCCAGAAAGAGAAGATGGAAGATTTCCTTCGCAGGGAATTCGGAGCAAAGGAAGTAATCCTTACTCTCAGAGAAGACAAATTTTTGATCGGAGGCTTCATTCTTTCTGCCGGAGACAAAGAGTTCGACTGGAGTCTCCGCGGACGTTATAACAATTTAAGACAGAAATTGACACGGAGGTGAATAAAAGTTGGCTGCAATGAATCCAGATGAAATCATTTCGATTCTGAAAGAAGAAATTGAGAATTATGACGAAATCAGCAAGGACCAGGAAGTAGGAACAGTCATCTCCGTCGGAGATGGTATCGCCACGGTACACGGCATTGATCATGCGATGTACGGCGAGGTTGTAACCTTTGAGAATGGTCTGAAAGGTATGGTACAGGATATCCGTGCAAACAGCATCGGATGTATCCTGTTCGGTAAAGATACAGGAATCAAAGAAGGAACAAAGGTGGCAAGAACCCAGAAACAGGCAGGTGTGCCTGTAGGTGACGCTTTTATCGGAAGGATTGTAAATGCTCTGGGAGCACCGATCGATGGTAAAGGCGAGATTAAGGCAGACGGGTATCGTCCTGTAGAGAATCCGGCACCTGGGATCATTGAGAGAAAATCTGTAACAGTTCCGCTGGAAACAGGTATTCTTTCCATTGATTCCATGTTCCCGATTGGCCGTGGCCAGCGTGAGCTGATTATCGGTGACAGACAGACAGGTAAGACTTCCGTTGCACTGGATACCATTCTGAACCAGAAAGGCAAAGATGTAATCTGTATCTATGTTGCAATCGGACAGAAAGCTTCCACAGTAGCTAAGATCGTATCTACTCTGGAGAAACACGGTGCTATGGATTATACAACAGTATTTTCCTCCACAGCCAGTGACTGTGCGCCGCTTCAGTATATTGTTCCTTATGCAGGTACTGCACTTGCTGAGTACTTTATGCATAAAGGAAAAGATGTATTAATGGTTTATGATGATTTATCCAAGCATGCAGTTGCATACCGTGCACTGTCATTGCTTCTGGAACGTTCACCGGGACGTGAGGCTTATCCTGGAGATGTATTCTATCTCCATTCCAGATTACTGGAGCGTTCCAGCCGTCTGAATGAAAAGGCCGGCGGTGGTTCTATCACTGCACTTCCTATCATTGAGACACAGGCAGGTGACCTTTCCGCATATATTCCTACAAACGTTATTTCCATCACAGATGGTCAGATTTTCCTGGAGAGTGACCTGTTTAACTCCGGTATGCGTCCGGCGGTTAACGTAGGTCTTTCCGTATCCCGAGTTGGTGGTGCTGCACAGGCAAAAGCCATGAAGAAAGCAGCAGGAAGTGTCCGTATCGATCTGGCTCAGTATCGTGAGATGGAAATCTTTACACAGTTCAGTTCTGATCTGGACGAGGCTACAACTCAGCAGTTGAAATACGGAAGCGGACTTATGGAACTTCTGAAACAGCCGCTTTCAAGCCCCTTAAGTCTTCATGAGCAGGTTATCACTCTTTGTGCGGCAACACACAAGGCAATGATGCACGTGGAAACCAAGAAGATGAAGAAGTATCAGAGAGATATGCTGGACTACTTTGACAGTGCTTATCCGGAAATCGGAAGAGAGATCGAGGAGAAGAGACAGCTTCCGGATGAACTGGCAGAAAAGATCGTGAAAGTGGCAGAAGAATTTGCAGATAAGAGCAGGTAGGTGTTGATATGGGCAGTACGAAAGAGATTCAGACTCGAATGAAAAGCATTCAGGACACCATGAAGATCACCAATGCCATGTATATGATTTCTTCATCCAAGATGCAGAAGGCCAAAAGAATCCTGTCCGATACAGAACCGTATTACTATAATATGCAGGCAGCAATTTCCCGAATCCTGCGTCATATGACGGATACAGAGCATCCTTTTTTCAGTATCCGTCATAAGATCGCAGAGGAAGACCGTAAGATCGGCTGTATCGTAGTTACCGGTGATAAAGGTATGGCAGGTGCCTATAACCATAATATCCAGAAAATGACAGAACAGTTTATGGCAGAGCATGAGCACTGCAAGCTTTATGTGCTGGGTATGGTAGGCCGTCAGTATTTCACGAAGAAACATATGGATATCGCAGAGAACTTTCCATATACAGTACAGAAACCGACCATGCACAGAGCGCGTCTGATCTCAGAGGAGATTACCAGAGCGTTCCTGGACAGAGAACTGGACGAAGTACGTATTTTCTATACGGAGATGCAGAGTGCAGTTGCCATGGAGCCGGTGAATATGCAGCTTCTTCCATTGAAGAAGGCAGAGTTCCTGCCAAATCAGGCAATGCTTGCGGACATGCCACAGGAGGAAATCGTGCTGTCACCATCAGCCGATGTACTTCTGAATACCATGATCCCAAATTACCTGACCGGTCTGATCTATGGATGTCTTGTAGAAGCGTATGCCAGTGAAAATAATGCCAGAATGATGGCAATGCAGTCCTCTACGGACAGTGCAAAGAAGATGCTCAGGGAGTTATCCATTGAGTACAACCGTGCGCGTCAGGCTGCCATCACACAGGAAATCACTGAGATTGTCAGCGGTGCAAAAGCACAAAAAAGGAAGTGACGACGATGAACAAAGGTAAAATTGTACAGGTTATGGGACCTGTTGTAGACGTTGTTTTTGAAGATGGAAATCTTCCTGAGATTAAGGATGCCCTTGAGGTAGAGAACAACGGTAAAAGATGTGTAATGGAAGTTTCCCATCATCTGGGAAACAATATGGTACGCTGCATTATGCTGAGCGCAAGCGAAGGCTTACAGCGAGACAGAGAAGTCATCGCCACAGGAAGCGGCATTAAGGTTCCTGTAGGTGATAAGACACTGGGACGTTTATTTAACGTACTTGGTGATACAGTAGATGACGGTCCTTCCCTTGAGGGAGAACAGAAATGGGTCATCCACAGAGATCCGCCGGATTTCGAACATCAGAAACCGGCTGTAGAAATCCTGGAAACAGGTATTAAGGTTATCGACCTTCTTGCACCATATGCAAAAGGTGGTAAGATCGGTCTGTTCGGTGGTGCCGGTGTTGGTAAGACAGTCCTGATTCAGGAGCTGATCCAGAACATTGCCACAGAGCATGGCGGATATTCCATTTTCACAGGTGTTGGAGAGCGTTCCCGTGAAGGTAACGACTTATGGTCAGAAATGAAAGAGTCCGGTGTTCTTGAAAAAACAGCCTTAGTGTTCGGACAGATGAACGAGCCACCGGGATCCCGTATGCGTGTTGCTGAAACCGGACTGACAATGGCTGAGTACTTCAGAGATGAGGAACACAGAGATGTGCTTCTTTTCATTGATAATATTTTCCGTTTTGTACAGGCTGGTTCCGAGGTTTCCGCCCTTCTTGGACGTATGCCTTCAGCCGTAGGTTATCAGCCAACACTGGCTACTGAGATGGGTGAACTTCAGGAACGTATCGCTTCTACTAAGGATGGTTCTGTAACATCTGTACAGGCTGTCTATGTACCTGCCGATGACCTGACTGACCCGGCTCCTGCAACTACATTTGCTCATCTGGATGCAACAACCGTTCTTTCCAGAAAGATCGTAGAGCAGGGTATTTATCCGGCCGTTGACCCGTTGGAATCTACTTCCCGTATCCTGGAGCCGGATGTTGTAGGTGAAGAACATTATGAAGTAGCACGTAAAGTACAGGAAATCCTTCAGAAATATAAAGAACTTCAGGACATCATTGCTATTCTTGGTATGGAAGAGCTTTCTGAAGAGGATAAGAGCACTGTATTCCGTGCAAGAAAGATCCAGAAGTTCCTTTCCCAGCCATTCCATGTAGCTGAGAACTTCACAGGTATCAAGGGTAAATATGTTCCTCTGAAAGAAACCATCCGTGGATTCAAGGCAATCGTTGATGGTGAGATGGATCAGTATCCGGAAAATGCTTTCTTCAATGTTGGTACAATTGAGGATGTCATCGAGAAAGCAAAAACTGAGATGGGTCAGGAGTAATTGCTGAGAGGGAGTACTTGATATGGCAGACACATTTGGTCTTGAGATTTATGCCAGTAATAAGCTGGCGTTTGCAGGACGTGCCAAAACTCTGACAATTCCGGCTGTTGACGGAGAGCAGGCTTTTCTGGCACAGCATGAGAATATTGTTGCGGCTATTATTCCGGGCGAGATGCGTTTCGAGGAAGCAGATGGTACGAAACATGTTCTGGCAGTGAGCAGTGGTTTTGTAGAGATGATCAATAACCGTGCAAAAGTATTCTGCTTAACTGCAGAGAGCCCGGAGGAGATTGATATCCGCCGTGCGCAGGAAGCGAAAGAAAGAGCTGAGGAGCAGATGAGACAGAAGCAGAGTATTCAGGAGTATCATATGAATCAGCTGGCTTTGTCGAGAGCTATGGCACGACTTAGGGTTACGAGTCATAAAGAGATATAAGTACATTTTTGATAAATGGTACGAAAACCCCAAAGGGGACGCTTGAGCAGCGTCCCCTCTGGACACCCCTTGCGCTTTTTTTGGGGAGCGCAAGGTTTTTTTATGGGGAAAGTTGTTAACTTGGCGGATTTGCCAGGTTGGGTCAAAAAAGTCACCGCGTTTTGGCGGTGGCTTTTTTTCGGTATTGGTGAGTTGGAGATTGTGGGATGAGGTTCGCTTTGAAACACTAATGGATTGGATTTTGATATTTGTAAGGTGTTTGATTACATGGATTTTTTTAGAGTGTGGAAGTCCTTCATTGCCTGCCATCCGATTTTGGTGATTTTTTTTAGGTTGAGGGAGTTGGTTCCGGCTTGGCGGGGTTTGAAGGTGATGGGGAGGAAGGTTATTTTTTCTTTGTAGTATACGAAGTAGGTGGTGAGCATGATGTTGGGGAGGTTGTAGTTTTTGGGAAGGCGGTGGATGTATTTTTTTACCAGGTCTGTGCGCATCAGGCGGAAGGGGGCGTTGGCATCCGGGATTTTTACTCCGAAGATCAGGCGGAGGAGAAGGCAGACTGTGTTTTCTACGAATTTTCTGGATTTTCCGTCACCGCGGACTTTGCGGTTTCCGATGATGGCATCGTAGGTGCTTCTTTTTTTCCAGAAGGCTTCAAATTCGTCGGGGTTGGTCTGGCCGTCGGAGTCGGTCTGGAAGATATAGTCAGCTCTGTGTTCAATGGCGTAGCGGTAACCGTAGAGAACGGTGGAACCGTGGCCGCCGTTTGGCTTGGTCAGGGGGATTAGGAGAGGGCGGGCCTGTGCCAGTTTGCAAATTAGCTCATAAGTATTATCCTTGCTTCCATCGTTAATGATAACCAGACGGGATTGTCCCTCTTTGTTGTGGGACTCTACGATGGGATACCATTCACTGACTGTGCGTTCTATGTTTTCTGCCTCGTTGTATGCGGGAATTACGATAAATAATGAAGACATGTATGATTTCTCCTTGTTTCTGTTTCCATGTATCTGAGTGATTGTTGCATTTCTTTTATTATACCTTGATAGTGCTTTGCTGGCAACCGATATATAAATTTACTCTAGCTATTCTATGGCACAGTGTATTATACTTAACCCAAAGGATGGGAGGTTTTTTATGGTTACGATAAAAGAGATTGCCAGACAGGCAGGGGTAAGCACGACTACAGTTTCCAATGTTCTGCACAAGAAAAATGCCAGGGTTTCGGCTGAAACCATAGAGAAGGTGGAAAGGCTTCTGGCAGAAAATAATTATATTCCAAGACTGGGGCTAAATGCATTGACCAACCGGAGTTCCAGGATTATCTGTATTCTTATTACAACGCCGAAGTTTGCCAGAGGCTCTGCTTATGAGACACCATTTTACGGGAACATGCTGGGACACCTGGAGAGGCTTCTGAGAGAAAAGGGATATTATATTATGATTTTCTCGGATAAAAATGTAGAGGAAATTGAGAAGATGACAGTTGGCTGGAATGTGGACGGGATCATTACGATTTCTATGCCCTACAGACACCTGAAAAAAATAGCCGGCTTATCTGGAACACCCATAGTGTCTATTGATATGGATGAAATGCCGGAAGGGAATGAGATGTATTACCAGGTCACCTCTGAAGACAAAAAGGGCGGCAGAGAGATGGCAGAATATTTGATCAGACAGGGCGTAAAAAGAATCGTGTATCTGGCAAATGTAAATCATGGTGCGGATCATCTGCGTTTTCTGGGGGTAATGGAAGCAGTACGTGAGACAGACAGAGATGTTCTTCTGGAAGAGAGACGTCTGCCCGGAAATGATGCAGAACGAGAGAAATGTTATCAGGATTTTCTGAAATATGTGGGAACAGAGACGGCTCTGTTCTTTTCTGCAGATATTAATGCAGCAGAGATGATCTCTTTTCTACACAGGAATAAGGTGAAGATTCCTGAGGAAATTTCTGTGGCAGGTATGGATGATGATGTATTTGCCACCATTGTTTATCCCCGTCTGACTACAATCCGTGTAGATGTAGGAGAAAAAGCGGAAACTGCAGTGAATGTGCTGATGAAACTTATACACGGGGAAAAGTGTGAAAAGAATGTATATATGACAGGAGTACAGCTGGTGGAAAGGGAAAGTGTAAAAATTAAGCCATAAAAGAGGCTCCGGAGTACTGGGATTGGCAAAGTGACGAAAGTAAAAATTGTATATTTTTAACAAGCTAAAGTGGAGAAATAAGTAAAGATTACGAGAAAATTTAGATAAGATTCACAAAAACAGGTTAATTTGACTTTTTGCAGGTTATGTAGAAAACCTATAAAAATATACACAATAGAAGATGAAAATATGTTGACAATTCACATAAAGCGAAGTATATTAAATGCATAAGACAAACGAACGTTGCTGTTTGGGCAAAAGAGCAGCAAAAGTTGCAATAACTGAATAGAGGAGGACAGACAGATATGAAGAGAAAGAAAAAAGAATATCTGGAATGTGCGGCTTTTACAGTTCCGTCATTATTTCTTGTAATGCTGGTGTTTTATATTCCCTTTGTAATGAGTCTTTACTACTCACTGACAGAGTGGAACGGAATTTCCAAATCACCGAAATTTATCGGACTGGAGAACTTTAAGAAATTGTTCAGTGGTTCCTCAGATTTCCTGCAGAGCCTGATCTTTACCGGCAAGTATACCATTGTTTTCATGATCCTGGTAAATATTCTGGCACTGGCAATCGCAGTAGCTCTTGTACAGAAGATCCCGGCTGCGAACGTAATGAGGAGTATGTTCTTCATTCCGTATATCATGAGTATGACAATCGTAGGTTTCATCTGGAAATTTATTTTTTCACAGGGATTTGCAGCACTTTTTGAAAAAACACACCTGGGATTCTTAAATCTCAGCTGGCTGGGTGACAGTCATCTCGCATTCTATGCGGTGGCTTTTGTAGGTATCTGGCAGGCACTTGGTTTCTACATTGTTCTGTATATTGCAGGACTTCAGGCAGTTCCTACAGATGTGCTTGAGGCAGCAGAGGTAGACGGTGCTACTTCCTGGAAGAAATTTTTCAAGGTTACACTTCCTCTTCTGGGACCGTCCATTACAACCTGTGTATTTATGTCCCTGACAAATGCCGTTAAGGTATTTGATATTATCCTGGCACTTACCAAAGGTGGCCCGGGAGGATCTACATACAGTGTAACACTTGATATTTACAGAGAGGCTTTCCAGAATAACAATTATGGTCTTGGATCTGCCAAGGCACTGGTATTCTTTGTGATCATCCTGGTTATTACACAGCTGGTATTAAAAGCTATGCATAGCAGGGAGGTAGATTTATAATGACAATGGCCCAGAGAAAGAAAACGAAAAAGATAGTACTGACAATTGTAATGCTTATCCTGGCGTTGATCTATATTTACCCGGTATTTCTGATGGTGATCAACTCAGTGAAGCCCTTTGGCGAAGTTATCATGGATGTAATCGCACTTCCAAGTAAGATTGAATGGAGCAATTACACGTATGTAATGGACAAAATGCAGTATGGCAAGCTGTTTCTTAACAACGTGATCATTACCGTGATCGGTATTGTGGGAATCATCATATTTTCTTCTATGTCTGCTTATATCATCAGCAGAAAGAAAAACAAATATACCAGATTTGCACAGTTTATGATCACAACACCTATGCTGATCCCGTTCCAGACCATCATGATCACACTTCTGAAAGTTATGAACGTAGTAAATCTTTCCGGAAGCAAGGTAGGACTTGGAATACAGTACTGGGGATTCGGTATTCCCATGGCTGCATTTATTTATGGGAATTTCATGTCAACAATTCCCAAGGAGCTGGATGAAAGTGCATTTATCGATGGTGCAGGAACCTTCCGTACTTATCGTTCCATCATTTTCCCGCTTCTGAAATCTGTAACCTTTACAGTCATCGTAATCGATGTAATGTGGATCTGGAATGACTTCCTTCTTCCACTGCTTATGGTCAACAGTTCAAACGAGACCAAGACGCTGGTGCTTTCCGCTTATACATTTGTAGGCCAGTTCAATACACAGTGGCATTACGCAATGGCAGCTATGGTGCTGGCAGTACTTCCATCCATCATTATCTTTATCTTCCTGCAGAAGTACATTGTAGAGGGCGTTGTTGCAGGTGCAGTAAAGGGTTGATGATTTTATAATTACAATGTAAATGACCGGCTGGTTTCATGCCGGACAGAATAAAACCAAAATCAAAAGGAGGATTTTAAGATGAAGAAAAAACTGATCAGTGTAATGCTTTGTGCAGCAATGGCAACTACTATGTTTTCAAGCGTAGCAGTTCATGCAGAAGGTGACGACGAAGGCGAGATCTATATGTTTATCTCCCAGCCGGAGTATGCAGATGCCATCACAGCTCTTATTGATGAGTACAAAAATGTAGAGCCGGGTGTTACTATCAACTATGAGACAACACAGAACGATTATCCTACACTTTTAAAGGCAAAACTTAACTCAGGTGAGTGCCCGGATATCTTCTCCTCCACATCAGGAAAAGAAATCGAAACATATAAA
Source organism: Blautia sp. HCP3S3_C12 (assembly GCF_052064155.1). Taxonomy (NCBI): domain Bacteria; kingdom Bacillati; phylum Bacillota; class Clostridia; order Lachnospirales; family Lachnospiraceae; genus Blautia; species Blautia sp. HCP3S3_C12. Next base: position 71,400 of record NZ_JBQHWC010000014.1, read on the forward strand.
GAATACTCTCTTGACCTTACAGGACAGCCATTAGTTGATGCTATGGACGACAATGTAGCAGCAGCTATGAAAGATGCCAACGGCGAAGGCTGTTATGGTATGGCGATCAAAGGAAACTATTTCGGACTGATCTACAACCAGGATCTTCTGGATAAGGCAGGCGTTGAAAAAGTTCCGGAAACTATGACAGAGTTAAAAGATTGTGTAGAGAAATTAAAAGCAGCAGATATTACACCATTTACAAGTGGATATGCTGAATGGTGGGTATTTAAACATGTATTCCAGCACTTTGCAGATGCAGCATCTGATGATGTGCAGAAAATGGTAGCAGGATTTGAAGATGGATCAGATTCTCTGGAAAATTATCCAATCCTTACAGATAACTTCTTTGAATTTATTGATCTGGTAAAGGATAACGGAGATCAGAAACCTCTGGAAACAGATTTAAGTGGTGAAGAAGCAGCACTTGCAGCTGGAAAAGCAGCTATTATGATTGGACAGGGCGCATGGGTTGAAAGTGATCTGATGAAGATTAATCCAGACCTTAAGATTACATTTGCAGGATATCCGGTAGATGAAGATGCTTCTCATTGCCAGGTTATCACAGGATCAGATCAGGCACTTCGTGTAAGCAAAGATTCCGAAAATCAGGAGATCGTTCTGAACTTCCTGAACTGGTGGTATACCTCTGACTATGGTAAAGCATGGTTCACAGATGTTGCAGGTGTAGTTCCGCCAATTAAGGGTGACTTTGATACAGAGTATGAAGTAATCAAACAGGGTTCTGCTTCCGTTGAAGAAAAAGGTGCGGCTCCTCTCGAAATAATTTACTCTACAGACAGCTTCCATCAGGCATTTGGTGAAGCTATGCAGGCATATGTAGAAGGCAGCGCTTCCAAAGAAGATACAATCAGCACAATTGAACAGAAATATCAGGAAATTGACGGGGCTTCAAACTAAGACTAGCAGACAAAGATGATAATTGGGGAAGAAGCTATGCTTCTTCCCCTTATTTTATGTCACTGAAGCGACCCATCGCAGGCGGAGAATCCTGCAAGCAGGATTCTTTGTTGTACCGTGACTTGCATAACAGAGAATAAAAAAGAATTGTTTTATAGAAAAGGAGATCAGAAATCAGATGAAATTTACAGAAGGATATTGGGAAAAAAATGAAAGAGCCAACGCGTCCTATGCATCTCAGGCATTTACAGCTGAAGCAATTCCGGGAGGAATGAGAATTGTTTCTCCATTCCGGCAGATCACAGACAGAGGCGGTGCTCTGGATGTAGGAACTATCACTACAGAATTTACTTCTGCACGTAAAGACATTATCAGTGTGAGAAGCTATCATTATGAAGGCTATGTAAAGGGTGAGCCCAGATATGAGCTGAATGAGGATCCGCAGGAAACAGAGGTTGAGATCACAGAAGAGGAAGCTGTGATGAAAGCCGGAAGAATGACAGTAAGAGTAGATTTAAAAGACTTCAAGATCACATATGAAGCAGACGGAAAAGTTCTTACCAATATCGGATTCCGTAACCTTGGATATATGCAGTATGACAGAGCGGTACTGACCAAGTTCCCGGAACCAAACTATATGGCAGCTCAGTATCAGCCATATATGGTAACAGAACTTTCTCTTGACCCAGGGGAATGTGTATATGGACTTGGTGAGAGATTTACAGCATTCGTAAAGAACGGACAGGTAGTGGATATATGGAATGAGGATGGCGGTACAGCTTCCCAGATTTCTTACAAAAATATCCCGTTCTATGTGACCAGCAAGCATTATGGTGTGTTTGTTGACCACAGCGATAATGTATCCTTTGAAGTTGCCAGTGAGAAGGTTGAGAATGTAGGATTTTCTGTAAAAGGGGAAGAAATCCGTTATCATGTGATCTATGGTGATGACATCAAAGGTGTAATGGAAACATATACAGATTTGACAGGTAAACCTGCACTGCCGCCTTCATGGTCCTTTGGATTATGGCTGTCCACATCTTTTACAACCAACTATGATGAAGAGACCACCAATTCCTTTATTCAGGGAATGGCAGACAGAGATATTCCGCTGAGTGTATTTCATTTCGACTGCTTCTGGATGAAAGAATTCCACTGGTGCGATTTTGAATGGGATTCCAGAATTTTCCCGGATGTACCGGCAATGATGAAGCGTTATAAAGAAAAAGGTCTGAAGGTATGCGTATGGATCAATCCATATATTGCACAGGGAACAGCATTTTTCAAAGAGGGAATGGAAAAAGGATATTTGTTACAGCGTGCAGACGGAATGGGTGTAAAACAGATCGATAACTGGCAGCCGGGAATGGGACTTGTAGATTTTACAAATCCGGATGCAGTAAAATGGTATCAGAATAAGCTGAAAGGTCTGCTTGATATGGGTGTTGACTGCTTCAAGACAGACTTTGGTGAGAGAATCCCTGTAGATGTGAAATATTATGATGGATCTGACCCTGTTTCCATGCATAACTATTATACATACCTTTATAATAAGGCTGTATTCAGTCTTCTGAAAGAAGTAAAGGGAGAAGGAGAAGCTATTCTTTTTGCAAGAAGTGCAACAGCAGGCGGACAGCAGTTCCCGGTTCACTGGGGCGGTGACTGCTCTGCAACCTATGCTTCCATGGCTGAGAGCTTAAGAGGCGGTTTGTCCTTTACCTTATCAGGATTCTCTTTCTGGAGTCATGATATGGGCGGATTTGAAATGACAGCGGCCCCGGATGTGTACAAACGCTGGCTGCAGTTCGGTCTCCTTTCCACACACAGCCGTCTCCACGGATCCAAGAGCTATCGTGTACCGTGGCTGTTTGATGAGGAAGCTGTAGATGTTTGCCGTAAGTTTACCAAACTGAAATTAAGATTACTTCCATATCTGTATTCTATGGCTGTGAAATCACACAGAACCGGTATTCCGTCCATGAGAGCAATGATCATGGAGTTCACAGATGATCCTGCTGTGAAATATCTGGATATGCAGTATATGTTAGGTGACAGTATTCTGGTAGCTCCGATCTTCAATAAAGAGAGCCATGTAGAATATTATCTGCCTAAGGGAAAATGGACTCATCTGTTAAGCGGAGAAGTAAAGGAAGGAGGCAGATGGTATGAAGAAACTTATGACTTCTTCTCACTGCCTGTATTCGTAAGAGAGAACACTCTGCTTTCTATAGGTGCAGTAGACACTACTGTTGATTATGAACTGGAAAAAGATGTACAGATCCAGGTTTACGAGCTGAACGGAACTGGTTCCTGTGAAGTAGTAACAAATAAAGGTGAGACAGCATTTGTGGTAAATGCAACAAGAGAAGAAAACAAACTGATTCTGGAAACAACCAAAGAGAATCCGGGAATGACATATCTTCTCAGAAATATTCATGATGTTTCTGCAGTTACAGGTGGCAGTGTAGTGAAGGATACAGAAGATGGAATGATTCTGGCACCGGAAGGATGCAAGATGGAGGTTACAATCTAGGCATGAATAAAAACAGATTGCTTCAGAAGGAGGAGTGCGTAATCCGCAACTCCTTCTGGAACCGTTATATTGATTTGGTAAAAAATATGGTAATTCCCTATCAGTGGGATATTTTAAATGACCGAAGAGAGGATGCTGAGCCCAGCCATGCCATTGACAATCTGAGAATTGCCGGTGGCAAAATGAAAGGGCATTTTTATGGACAGGTATTTCAGGACAGTGATGTATATAAATGGCTGGAAGCAGTAGGCAATATCCTGATGCTGGAGAGGGATCCTGAGCTGGAGGAAAAAGCAGACGCTGTCATTGATCTGATCGCAGAAGCCCAGGAAGAGGACGGTTATCTGGATACTTATTTTTCCATTGAGGAACCGGATAAAAAATGGACGAATGTACTGGAATGCCATGAGCTCTATTGTGCCGGACATTTTATTGAAAGTGCAGTATCCTATTACAGGGCAACAGGAAAGGAGAAAATCCTTCAGATTGCTTATAAACTGGCGGATTATCTGGACAGAGTTTTTGGCCCTGAGGAAGGTAAGCTTCATGGCTATCCGGGACATCAGGAAATAGAGATTGCCTTGTTAAAGCTCTATGATCTGTCCGGGAATGAGAAATATTTAAATCTGGCAGGATATTTTATCAATACCAGAGGAACCAATCACTTCTTTGAGGAAGAATTTGAAAAGAGAGACCATGTCAGCTTCTGGGAGAAAGCCAGAACACCGGAACCAAACAGGTATTATAATCAGTATCCGTATAATTATTACAATCAGTTCCAGAGTCCGGTACGTCTGCAGAAAAAGGCAGTGGGACATGCAGTACGCGCTGTGTATATGTATACTGCCATGGCAGATCTGGCCGGAAAGACAGGAGATAAAGAACTGTTTGCAGCCTGCCGGACAATCTGGGATAATATTGTGAAAAAGCAGATGTATATCACGGGAGGAATTGGTGCCACTAATTCAGGAGAAGCCTTTACCAATGATTATGATCTTCCTAATGACACTAATTATTCAGAAACCTGTGCTTCTATTGGCCTGATCTTTTTTGCTCAGAGAATGCTGATGTCAGAGACTGACTCTGTTTATGGAGATGTGATAGAACAGGCACTTTACAATACAGTGCTTGGGGGAATGAATTATGAGGGCAATCGTTTCTTTTATGTAAATCCGCTGGAATCTGTGCCTGAGGTATGCAGAGACAATACCCAGCGCCATCATGTGAAGCCGGAACGGCAGAAATGGTTTGCATGTGCATGCTGTCCTCCTAATATTGCACGCCTTATCGGAGGATTATGGGATTATATTTATACAGCTTCAGAAGATCGGGTGAATGTACATCTTTATATAGCAGGAGATGGGAAAATCCAGGTTGGCGAAAGTATACTGAACATTACTCAGAATACTTCTTATCCGGAAAACGGAAAGATTAATTTCACAGTACAAAGTGATTCAGACCGTGAAATCGGACTGGCATTCCGTATTCCGGGATGGGCAGAACATTATACTCTGCGGCTGGATGGCAAAGAGATTACTCCGGATCAGGTGGAAAATGGGTATGCATTGATTTCACGCTGCTGGAAAAAAGCTGCTTATATTGAATTGGAATTTGACATGCAGCCACGTTTCATCTGTGCAAACAGAAGAATTCATTATGATCTGGGCAGAGCTGCGATCATGCGGGGACCTTTAGTCTACTGTCTGGAAGAGGCAGACAACGGAAAATATCTGGCAGAGCTGACAGTGGATACAGACGCAGGACTTACAGAAGAGAAAAAATCTGAGTTGGGAGGCTATGTGGCATTGAAGGCCAGAGGCAGCAGAACACAGGTACCTGATACGGATAAGCTTTACACTACCTACTGTGCTTCCAGAGAAAGTACAGAGCTTGTTGCAGTGCCTTATTATCTCTGGAATAACAGAGGAACAGGGGAGATGCAGGTCTGGATAAAAACAGGTTTATAATTTTTTAATTATTTTTATGAAAAAAGGGCTGGACAAATCAAAAGTCCGGCCCTATAATAAAACTCACCAGAGATCTTCTGGTAATCATATCCGCCGGTTCGGCGGGAAATTCCTATTTTTAATTTAAAATACAAAAGAGAAAACGGGCATAGATCATCTTATGTCTTTAAAGGGAAAATAGCGCATATTTACAGGATATGTGAAAAAGTGAGGTGATGCTGAATGATTTTAGTTACCTTTTTCCCGTAGTGATTGCCGGTATCGCAATGATCATGGATCTTCGGACGGCAAAGGTTGATAATGGATGGATCCTGTTCTCTATGTTTGTGGGATTTGTTCTTTGCATCCGGGAAAGAGGAGTTTCGGGAATCCGTTTTTTCCTTATGGGAAGCGGAGCTCCGTTGTTTCTGGCCGTTCTGTTTGTTTTTGGAATGCTGGGAGCTGGTGATATCAAACTTTTCTGTGCGCTGGGAAGCGTGATGGGTTTTTCTGAAATTCTGAAGTGTATCTGTATTTCTTTTATGATCGGAGCCTGCATTTCATTGGCTATTCTGATTTCTGAGCACAATTTCTGTGAAAGAATCCGATATTTTATGAGCTATCTTGAGAATACTGTAAAAAATAAGCAAATTCTTTCCTATGGAAAAAAAGATATTTCACTTCCTGAAAATTTTCATTTTACGGTTCCCATATTTCTAAGTGTTTTGTTGTATGCAGGAGGAATCTATTGAAGAAGAATATATTCGCAGTCTGTGACCTGGAGGTAGACTATGCCCTGAATTTCATGGACTATCTGAATCAGAAGAAGAATATTCCTTTTGAGATTCAGGCTTTTACAGCAGTAGAGAACCTGATCTCCTATGGAAAAAAAACACATATAGAGTTGCTGTTGATTTCCGGACGGGCTATGTGCCGGGAGGTTCGGGAATTAGATATCGGGAAAATCATTATACTTTCGGAGGGAGTACATCCTCCGGAGCTTGATCAATATCCCAGTGTATATAAATATCAGTCTTCTTCAGATGTGATACGTGAAGTGATGGAATGCTATGGAGCAGAAAAGAAAACAACACCTCAGTATAGGGTTTTAAAAAAGACCACAGAAATACTGGGAGTGTTTTCACCTCTGGGACGCTGCCTGAAAACCTCCTTTGCACTGACGCTTGGACAGATACTGGCAAAAGATAAGGCAGTTCTATATCTGAATATGGAAGAATATTCAGGGTTTGAAGAGCTGCTGGGAAAAGGATTTGCTCATAATCTGAGCGATCTTCTTTATTATGTCAGACAGGATAATCAGAATCTGCTTCACAAGATGAACAGTATGGTACAGACCATAGGTAATCTGGATTACATTCCCCCTGTGCAGATGCCGGCAGACATCAGGGGAACAGCCTGGCAGGACTGGGAGCAGCTGATTCAGATGATCACCACGGAAAGCTCTTACGAGGTGGTCGTACTGGATATGGGAAGTGGAATTGATGATAATTTTCAGCTTCTTGACCTGTGTAGAAGGATTTATATGCCTGTACTGTCTGATGCTGTCTCAATGTGCAAGATCGCGCAGTTTGAGAATCTGGTACGTATCTGGGACTTTCCGCAGATCCTGGAAAAGACAGTGAAAATAAAACCGCCCTTTCATATGGCTACAGCACCCTCTCCCAACTATATTGAACAGCTGATGTGGAGTGAGCTGGGAGATTATGTCAGGGAGATATTGAGAAAGGAAAGAGAATGAGCAGAGAAATATTTGGAAGGCTGCGGCAGATGCTGATGGAGCAGCTGGATCTTTCCAGAGAACTGTCAGATAAGGAAATCCTGGATGTGATCGATGAACTGATCCTGAATCAGACAGAAGGCATGAGGCTTGCATTAAAGGAGAAGGTGCGGCTGCGGCAGGAGCTGTTTTATTCTGTCCGCAAGCTGGATGTATTGCAGGAACTGGTGGACGATGAAACTGTGACAGAGATTATGGTAAACGGCCCGGATACGATTTTTGTGGAGCGGGCAGGAAAACTGATGAAATGGCACAAAAGTTTTACCTCCAGAGAAAAACTGGAGGATGTAATCCAACAGATTGTTGGTAAGTGTAACAGAGTAGTAAATGAATCCATGCCTATTGTGGATGCCAGACTGGAGAATGGTTCCAGAGTTAATGCGGTCATCTATCCGGTGGCATTAGACGGACCAATTCTGACAATCCGGCGTTTTCCGGAGCATCCTATTACCATGGAGAAGCTGACCAGTTTGGGCAGTATTACTCCGGAATGTGCCGGATTTCTGCAAAAGCTGGTGCAGGCAAGATATTCCATGGTTATCGGCGGAGGTACAGGAAGCGGTAAAACTACTTTTCTGGCAGCTTTGTCGGAATATATTCCCCGAGATGAAAGAATTATTACCATAGAAGATAATGCAGAGCTTCGTATCAGGGGAATTGACAATCTGGTGCGTCTGGAAGCCAAAATGGCCAATATGGCAGGGGCAGCGTCCGTAACTATCCGTGATCTGATCCGGTCGGCATTGAGAATGCGCCCGGACAGGATCATTGTGGGCGAGGTGAGGGGAGGAGAGGCAATGGATATGCTTCAGGCTCTGAATACAGGGCATGAGGGCTCCCTTTCTACTGCCCATGCCAATAGCAGCCGCGATATGCTTTCAAGGCTGGAGACAATGGTTCTGATGGGTGTGGATCTTCCTCTGGAGGCAATTCGCAGACAAATTGCCTCAGGGGTAGATATCCTTATACATCTGGGAAGAATGCGGGATAGATCGAGAAAGCTGCTGGAAGTAACAGAGGTATGTGGCTTTGAAAAAGGAGAAATCCAGACAAGGCCGTTGTACCAGTGGCAGGAGGGAAAAGGGCTGGTAAAAACAGCAGATCTTCTGCATATGGAAAAATTGGAAAGAGCGGGGATTGAACTATGAAAGGGAAAAGAAAAGAACAAAGCTATGCAAAGAAGGATTATGATCATTACCATTTTTCATTGAAAGAGAGTGTGAAATATCTGGGACAGGCAGCTGCTTTATGTATGGCAGTAGATTATCTGTTTTACAGAAATGTATGGTTGCTTGTACTTATGGTACCAGTGAGTCTGTTTTATCTGAAATGGCAGCAGAGCCGATTGATCCGGGAGAGACGGAAAAGGCTGAATTATCAGTTTAAAGATGCACTGACATCTTTAAGTGTGGCAGTTCATGCCGGATATTCTGTGGAAAGTGCGGTGAAAGCCTGTACCCGTGATCTGGAACGGCTTTATGGAAGAGGTGCAGATGTGGTAGAAGAGTTTCGCTATATTGAAAGCCAGCAGCATGTCAGTGTACCTCTGGAGGAATTGTTTCTGGATTTTGGAGAGCGGAGCCAGGTAGAAGATATTGAGAATTTTGCATCTGTTTTTTACACAGCCAAGCGCACAGGCGGAGATATGAATCAGGTACTGCAAAAGGTGTCCAGGATGCTGGGAGATAAGATTGATGTAAAAAAAGAAATAGAAGCTACGCTGGCTGCAAAGAAATCGGAACAGATGATTATGAGCCTGATGCCTGCGGGAATCATTGTATATCTTCAGATGACTTCCCCTGGTTTTTTAAGTGTTCTTTATGGAAATCCCTTTGGAATTGCCGCTATGAGTATCTGCCTTGCTATTTATGCTGCTGCATATTGGATGGGCAGAAAAATCGTGGATATTGAGGTGTAATGACAGAGATGTGGGTACATATTGTTATATTTGTTATTATTCTGCTTCTGCTGCTGGGGTGGAGAATGAAGTGGATTCCTTCTTCCGGAATTGGCGGAAAAGAAGGAATCAGGCTATTCGCAATGGTAGCCGTTACAGGCAATCTTCTGGGGATGATGCTTACAGCCGGAAGCGGTGAACAGGTGTATTCACGGGGATATCGACTGGAAAAGGAGGATACGGGTTCATATGAGAAGAAGTTTGTGGTATCCGTGGATGGAGAAAAGACAGATACCCTGTATGTACAGATACCGGAGAAAGAGGTACAGGAACAGGAAGAACAGGAACAGACTCAGAAGCTGACGGCAAAGGAGCAGGAACAGAAGGACATCATGGAAGAAATTGCCCGTTATAATGAAGAAAAGGGAGATCCTGATTATTATTACCTGCCAGAGCAGTGGAACGGGAAAAAGCTTCAGTGGATAAGCCCTGCTGATACGTCCGGAAAAATGCTGACAGGAATATTTCTGATCGCTGCTATGATAGTGCTTGTAATGAAAGGCAGAGAAGAACAGGTTCAGCTCCAGAAAAGACAGGAAGAGCTTCTGATGGATTATCCGGGGCTGATCATGAAATTTACATTGCTGGTACAGGCGGGAATGACGGTCAGAAAAGCATTTCAGAAAATCGCCCTGGATTACGGAAGAAAGAAAAAATCTATAAAAAGGGTAGCTTATGAGGAAATCTGTGTAGTCTGTTATGAGATGGAAAGCGGTGTCTCCGAAGGAGAAGCTTATCGAAGATTTGGAGAAAGATGTGGACAGGTAAAATATAAAACTCTGGCTACGCTGCTGATCCAGAATCTGCAGAAAGGAAGCCGTCAGATGGCAGATATGCTGGAACGGGAGTCTGTGGAAGCCTGGGAGGAACGTAAACGAAAGGCCAGGGTGCTGGGAGAGGCAGCTGCAACTAAGCTGTTGTTTCCTATGATGCTGATGTTGATTGTAGTAATGGCAATCGTGATGATTCCGGCATTTCTTTCTTTTTATGGAGGTGCGTAGGAATCAGAGGGTGATGCCTGCAGAAAAGACGGAGGAAGAGTAGAGAAATGAAGAAACTGAAAGAATGGGTATGGGATTTTGTTAAGGAAGAGGATGCTGTGGGTGTAGTAGAGATTATACTCATACTGGTGGTGCTGATCGGCCTTGTAATTATATTTAAAGAGCAGATCACAAATTTGGTGAACAGTCTTCTTTCCAAGATAGCGAAACAAAGTAATTCTATCTGATGTACAGCAAGGAGGAGGTGCATTTTCTGTATGAGAAAAAAAGGAAGCGTTACCGTTTTTCTGACATTGATCCTCAGTTTGTTGTTGTCACTGATATGTGCAAGTATTGAGTCAGTACGCATGGCATCAGCCAGAACCCAGATCCTTAATGGTATGGATATTGGATTATATTCATTGTTTGGACAATATGATAAAGAGCTGCTGACAGATTATGATCTGTTTGCCCTGGATGGTTCCAGAGGAGGTGGGCAGCTGGATCTGGCTGCTGTCTGCGATGAACTGGAAGCTTATATGAATCCTGTATTGAAGCAGAACAGTCAGAAGCTTACGCTATGTCAAAGCGGATTGACAGGATATCGGCTGCTGACAGATCAGAAGGGAGAAGCATTTTATCAGCAGATTGTAGGGTATATGCAGGAAACACTGGGAAGTCAGGGGATACAGCTCCTCCTTGGCAGAATGTCAGAAAGACAGGAAAAAACAGCTCAGGCAGATCAGTCTGCAAATCAGGCACAATCAAAAGGGTCTATTGATCGATATGATTCAGAGATGAATCAGGCATCTGAAAAAAGTCAGCAGGCGGCTGAAGAAGCAGCCAGAAATCAGGAGCAGGGAGGGGAAGAGTTTGGAAGCGGAGATACACAGATCGTTCCACAGGCTCCACCTGCAAAAAATCCCATCACTATTATGAAAAGAATTATGAAAAGGGGAGTACTGGAATTAGTACTGCCAGGTGGAAATGGGCTGTCAACAAAGGAGATTGAGAAAGGAACTCTTGTTTCCGGGCGAGGTCTGCAGCAGGGTATGGAGATGCCGGATGGAATGACGGTTGAAAACAGTTATACTTCAGAAGTCCTTTTTCAGCAGTATCTTATGGAGCATCTGGGAAGCTATGCAGAGCCTTCTTCAGCCGGACTGGCATATCAGATGGAATATGTTTTCGGAGGGAAAGACAGTGACGAGGACAATCTGAAAGCAGTAGCATCTAAATTATTATTTATCCGGGAAGGAGTGAATTTTTCATGTTTAATGGCGGATAATGTGAAAAGATCAGAGGCTCAGGCGCTGGCAACAGCCATTGCGTCAGGATTTCTGGTTCCGCCGGCAGCTGTAATTATTGAGGCAGCTCTGATTTTGTGCTGGGCTTTTGCGGAAAGCGTACTAGATGTCAGGGAATTGTTTGCAGGGGGGAGGATCCCGCTGGTAAAATCCTCTGGGGACTGGCAGATTTCATTGGAAAACCTTCCTGATCTTATGGAAGGACTGGATTCTATGCGGAGAAATGACGAGAAGGGAATGTCTTATAAAGATTATCTGCAGGTGCTGGTTTTGACAGTATCCAAAGAAAAAAAGGTAATGCGTGCTATGGATATGATCGAGAATACAATCCGGGAGAAAGGAAGAAAGAATTTCTGTATGGATTCCTGCATTGTGGCACTGGAAGCGTTTGCTGATGTGAAGGCAAATAAAAAGAAAGATTTTCAGGTGATACGTCAATATTGCTATGAATAGTGAAAAGAGGTGCAAAAAGGTGCTTTTACAGAAAGAAAAGAAGAAAAGAAGAAATAAACTAAGTATAAGAAATGTTCTGAAAAAAGAAATAATCTATGAAAGGAGAAACCGCTCTCTAAGTTTTCGTACAAATCTGTTCTTTTTCCCCCCGAAAAAAAGATGTGAGCTTTCTGTAAAGGCATCTTTTTGCATCTCTGGCTGGCGTAGGGCCAGTCTGGCAGTTGAGACTGCATTTGTATTACCGTTGTTTTTTATGGGAATATTGACCATGATCTGCTTTATGGATATTTATAAGGTACAGACGGAGCATCTTAGTCAGTTATGTACAAAGGCGAAACAGGCCGGAATGTATGCGTACCTTACAGGAGAAAGCAGCGCGGAGGATATTACTCTGCCGGATATTTACAGCTATGAGCCTTTTGGCGGTCTGGTTCCCCTGCCAAAAGTTGTGATTTACAATCATGTAAAAGTGCATGCCTGGACAGGGAGAACTTTTGAAGGGGACAGTGGAAATGAAAGTACACCGGAAAAGATGGTTTATATTACAGAATCTGGAAGTGTATATCATAAGGATCCCGGTTGTAGTTATCTCAATGTTTCGTTAAAACAGATTCCCGGTACTTCTGTTTTGGCTGCAAATAATCAGTATGGAGAACACTATACTGCCTGTGAGACCTGCAGTAGAAACCAAAAGCCTGCAGGTGTGGTTTTTGTTACAGAGCAGGGAAATCATTATCATAACCTGGAGACATGCAGTGGCTTAAAACGCACAGTCAGGATGGTGAAGGAAACGGAAACTTCAGGGATGAAATGCTGCAGCAGATGCGGATGAAACTGACAGACTGCAGAGACAGAGTTGAGGAAGACATAAGTCATATCTAAGAGAATAGTTATAAATGATGGGAGATGAGGCGTAATTGTGAGAGAGTTTTGCGTGCTGGTCTTTTTGGGCCTGAATTCCTGGCTGGATATTAAAAAAAGAGAAATATCACTGGTACTGGCTGCCATGTTGGCGACAGCGGGAATGATTTGGACTGTGTACAGGGGAATTGTTTCTATAGAACGGCTTCTGCCCATAATGACAGGTGTTTCTTTTCTTGGAATAAGTGTCATTACCAGAGGGTCTATGGGAATGGGGGACGGATGGATTTTGCTTGCTCTGGGCACAGTCCTGATGCCAGAAGAATTTTTTTCCATGCTGTTTGCAGCTATGTTGATCAGCGCGGTATGGGCAGGTATTCTGCTGTGGTTATTTCGTAAAAAAGGAAATACGGAAATTCCGTTTGTACCTTTTCTGATGCTGGGATATCTGGGAAAATTGTTTTTGTGGAGGTAGGAATATGGTGGAAAAGATAAAAAAGGGAAGTTTTACAGTGGAAACTGCATGCGTTATGCCCTTAATTCTGCTGGTACTTTTTGGTACGATTTATCTGAGTTTTTTTGTCCATAACAGAGCATGGCTTACAGCGGCTGCCTATGAATCTGCATTGAGCGGGAGCATGGAAGGAAATAAGAAAAACGGACAGGTATATGAGACTGCCAAAATGTGTAGCGAGAAATTGGGAAGTACCGGATTTTTCGGAGCGGAAAACCTGACAACTCAGACCAATGTGGGAAAGGAAGTACAGGTTACCTATGATCTGGATACAATATCTGTTTATGGAGGGCTGAACTGGCATATGAGAACAGAGGGCAAAGCCGAAATCATAGATCCTGTAAGTCATATCCGTAAGATCAGAGCTGCAAAAGCAGTACTTGAAGGAACGGGGGAGTAGGGTGAAAGCAGAATATAAAAGAGATATGAATCATAACTATCTGATTCTATATGGTGAGAAAGATATTAATACGGATTCTTATCAGGTTCGTATGCTGGTGGGGAACATTATACCTTCTCTTCTGAAATGCAGGATTCAGGGGGTGGATGGGAAATTTATGATGTATTTTGATATTACCTCAAAACAGGCGGTCAGCACCTTATATGAAGAGAAAAAAATGGGAATTGAAGATCTTCGGCTGATTTTTGGAGGCTTTGTCAAAGTTATGGAGGAAGCTGCGGAGTACCTGATCAATCCTGCACAGCTGGTTCTGAAGCCGCAGTATATTTTTGCAGACTATGAAAAAAAGGAACTTTTTTTCTGTCTGATGCCGGGATACGACAAAGATATTAAGGAACAGTTTCAGCTGTTGATTGAATATATACTGCCGAAGATTGACCATGAAGATGGTGAGGCTGTGGTCCTTGGGTATGGTGTTTACAGAAGAACTATGGAAAACAGTTTTCATTTGGAGCATATTAAAGAAGAATTATATCGTAAACAGAATAATAAAGAAGAAATAAAGACAGAAACAGAAAAAGATTCCCGGGAAATATCTGTACAGGAAACCGGAGAAGAAAACCTTATGCAGTCATCTGGAATGTCGGAGAATTTCTGGCGGGAAGACAAGGCAGAAAAAACAGACAGCCATAAATTATTTGGAAAAAAAGTGGCAGTATTTGTTTTGATATTGCTGGCTCTGGCAGGTGTTACCATGGCGATTTCCGGGGGATATCTTCCTCATCAGGATATAAGTGTTCTTTTGGGTATTGTGCTGGCAGGAATGGGTGGGATTATGCTGGCTGTAGTGATAATCCGAAAGGCAAAAGATGTTTATAAACAACCACAGAAGGAGAGCAGGGAAAAGTCACAGTTATCGGAAAAGTTTGTTCGGCCGCCGGTAAACGAAATATTGCAGGAGGGTTCAGATGATACTATAAAAATGATGATGGAGAAAAAAAGTCTACACAAGGAAAAGGAGGAGGATTTTGGTGAGACGGTGGTACTGTCTGCAGGAGTTGTTTCGGGACCGGCAAGTCTGGTGAGCAGAGAACCCGGAGAACTGGCTCCTATCTATCTGCAGGAGGAACTGACAGTGATAGGAAAACTGGAAAACGCCTGTGATGCAGTGATCGATCTGCCTACAGTAAGCCGGATTCATGCCAAAATAAGGAAAAGAGAGGAAGAATATTATTTATCTGACATGAACTCCAGAAACGGGACGATTGTGAACGGAAGACTTCTGCTTCCTGAGGAAGAATATCGGCTGCAGGAAGAGGATGAGGTAGATTTTGCCCAGGCAAGATATATATTTTTGAAATAAGATTGAAAAATCAGGATTTTTTGATACAATTTATATGATGAGGGAAGGGATGTAAGATATCTAATCCCTGATCTGATATTTATGAATTGCTGTGACAGCAGGATAAAACAGGATGAAAAGAGGTCAGGTGTGGAAGAATTAAAAAAAGAACCGGTGACAGTATTTCTGATCCTTGTTAATGTACTGGTTTTTCTGGTTGTAGAATTTACCGGTGGAACAGAAAACACCGGACATATGCTTCAGTGTGGGGCTGCGTATACACCTGCAGTGATCAATGGAGAATTCTACAGATTGTTTACCAGTATGTTTCTTCATTTTGGACCGAGACATCTGGGGAATAATATGCTGGTATTATTTGTACTGGGTGGGCGTATGGAGCGTACGGCCGGTGGGATTAAATATCTGTTGATCTATCTTCTGGGTGGAATCGGAGGGAATATCCTTAGTATGTTCCTGGAAATGGGTACCGGAGAGTTTGGTATTTCGGCAGGAGCTTCCGGCGCTGTTTTTGCAGTGATGGGAGCCATGGTCTATGCGGTGATCCGAGGCAGAGGAAGGCTAGAGGATCTTTCCCTCAGGCAGATCCTTATTATGACTGGATTCTCTCTTTACTTTGGATTTGCCAGTGAGGGAGTGGATAATGCGGCTCATGTGGGTGGTATGATCTGTGGCTTTCTCTTATGCATGCTTTTGTATCATCCGGGAAAAAATCTTCGGAATAGTGAGGATTTATTTTAGAAAAATCCTAAAGACAGAGCCCTGGCCTGGGGCGCTGTCTACGGTCAGACTTCCGTGATGTGCAGTGATGATTTCCTTTGTTACTGCCAGGCCGAGACCAGTGCCGGATGGCTTGTAGGTGACAAAGGGTGTAAAGATTTTCTGTATCTGTTCCCTGGTCATCCCGCATCCGTTATCTGCCACAGAGATACAGATACAATCATCAACTCTTGTCAGGCGGACAGTAATTCTGCCCCTTGGTGCTGCTATGGCTTCGCAGGCATTCCGGAAGAGATTCAGCAGAGCCTGACGCATTTTTATACGATCAATCAGTACAGGGGAGGAGATGGGCTCCAGATGAGTTTCCAGAGTGATACCCAGATAATCCAGTGTATGTTTTTCACAGGCGATGATTGTACTGAGGAATTCTGTGATATTTACCGGGGTAAGGGAGACCGTTCCTGAATGACTGAAATCTGACAGCTCATTTAATAGCTCTTTTATGTAATCCAGATTGTCCATGAGATCATCCCATTGTTCAAACCGGCATACTTCCGGATGGGAAGAGGCCATGAGCTGAAGTTCACTGCTTATGAGGGCTATGGGATTACGGATTTCATGTCCAAGCCTGGAAAGTGTGAACTGAAAATTCTGCTTTAATTTTGCTGACTCTTGTATAGTTTCTGTCTGCATATATGATCACCTCAGAAAAAAGTGTATCATTGCAGACCAAAGCTTCGCAATCTGTTTCGCAGTGGAAAATTCGTACAAAATCGACACAGAAAAATAGAAAGAAGGAATTAAAAATGGATAATTGTATTTTCTGTAAAATCGCCGGTGGAGAAATTCCGGCAGCAACTCTTTATGAGGATGAGAATTTCAGAGTGATTCTGGATCTGGGCCCTGCAAGCAAGGGACATGCACTGATCCTGCCAAAGGCTCATGCCGCAAATATTTATGAGATTTCAGACGAACTGGCAGCAAAAGCAATGATCCTGGCAAAAAAAATGGCACGTGTCATGACTGGTGCATTACATTGTGATGGCTTTAATATTGTGCAGAATAATGGAGAATGTGCAGGACAGACAGTGTTCCATTTTCATATGCATCTGATTCCGAGATATAATGGAGATTCTGTAGGAATTACATGGACACCGGGAACTCTTACTGATGAGGCAAAAGAGGAAATTCTGGAGAAGGTAAAGGCACAGTTCAGCTGATATGGATGACGCGGAATTTTGGGAATTTTATGCCAGATACCGTGGTATTGCATTGCGTGCGGCGAAGACGATCTTGAAAAACGAAGCTGAGGCAGAGGATGTCTGTCAGGATATATTTGAAACCTTATACCACATGGAGCAAGATAAAGTTAACAGGCAAACCATGGGTGCGATGATCAGGGAAATGTCTGTAAACAGAGCTAAAGATTATTGTAAAAAAGGATACAGGCAGCATGAGTATGCCAGTTCTGAGCTGCTGGAAAATAACGAAGCGATATCAGGCTGTGATAATGTGGAAGAGAGCATAGAGGCTTTAAGTACAAAAGACGGTTTACATTTTATTTTCCGGAAGCTTCGAAAGAAAAATAAACGAAATTATGAAATATATGTAAGGGTGAAAATCTATCATATTCCATCACGCATCGTCGCAGAGCAGTTTCACACTACTGAAAATAATGTGAATAATATTGTTCTGCGAACGAAGCGATGGCTGTTAAAAGAATATCAGAAGTTATAGTATTGCTGTGAACTGCAGTCTTATGATAATTCCTGGATCAGATCAGTGATTTTTTCAATAGAATCAATGGTGTTGCTGCCGGACATTGCGTCAATATAAGACTGGCGGTTATGGTAAAGCTCTCTGATTGCGTTGAGAAGAGATTTGTCTGTAATTTCTTCTTCTTCCAGAACCATGCTGAAGCCCTGACGCTGGAAGGAACGGGCATTGAGAATCTGGTCTCCGCGGCTTGCCTTTGCAGAGAGCGGAATCAGAAGATTAGGTTTATTCAGGGCTTTGATTTCACAGATGGCATTGGCACCGGCACGGGAGATGACAACATCGGCCAGAGCAAACAGATCAGCCAGTTCCTGCCTGATATATTCATATTGTACATAACCTTCTGTATTGACAAGACTTTCGTCCAGTTTGCCCTTGCCGCACAAATGGATTACCTGGAAATCCTTCAAAAGTTCAGGAAGGATAAGACGGATGTTCTGGTTAACGGATGCTGCACCCAGACTGCCGCCGATAACCATCAGAACTGGTTTATCGGAACTGAAACCGCAGAATTTTCGTCCGGCCTCTTTGTCACCGTTTAACAGTTCTGCGCGGATAGGAGTACCTGTGAGGACTGCCTTGTCAGCAGGGAGGCTTTGCACGGTTTCAGGGAAGTTACAGCATACTTTTGCGGCAGAAGGTATACATATTTTATTTGCCAGTCCGGGTGTCATGTCTGATTCGTGGATAATGGCCGGAATATGGCATTTGCGGGCTGCAATTACAACCGGTACGGTTACGAATCCTCCCTTGGAAAAAACCACATCCGGTTTTAACTGTTTTAATAATTTTTTGGCCTCACCAAATCCTTTTATAACGCGGAAAGGATCAGTAAAATTTTTAACATCAAAGTAACGTCTTAATTTGCCGGAAGAGATTCCGTAATATGGAATGTGCATGTCTTCAATCAGCTTTTTCTCGATACCTTCATAGGAACCGATATAGGAAATTTCATATCCCAGTTCTTTCAGTCGTGGAATGAGTGCAATATTTGGAGTAACATGTCCGGCAGTGCCACCGCCGGTGAGTACGATATGTTTCATAAAAAGCCTCCTGATAATTTCTGAATACAATAGTCAGCCTGAAGGCAGGCTGTATCTCTCTTACTAATATGAACCTATGGGGAGAAAATGTCAAGAAAAAGCACAGAAGGGATAAGGGAGTATAAAATGAGAAAAAAAATAAGTGATGAAGAAGCAGACAAACTGTTGGAAGAGCAATATATCCGGGAAGCGAAAGAGATGGAAGCAGGATTATTACGGTCTGCTGGTATAGACCCTGAGGAGGAATCAGAACCGGAAGCTGAGGAGAAAATCAAGGCCGGATATGATCACCTGATGGCAAGCCTGAAGAGAAAAGGTCAGTACAGAGAAAGATATTCTGAAGATGCGATCATAAATTTTGAAGATTGGAACAGGAAAATGGAAGTCCTGCGTTTGGAGACAGAAAAACGAAAAAGAACCCATTTGCTGGTAAAAAGAGGTGGGGTTCTGGCAGCAGGGTTTATGATGGCTTTTCTTACAGGAATGACTTTACTGGCAAATATAAAAAATTTTTTTACGATTGTGTGATATTTAGGTGGTTTGATTCGTATAATATATGTAGTGGCATTTTACAGTGGTAAAGTTCCGGCTTGTTTTTATGAAAAACTTTGTTTTATGCGGAAACGTCACTTAGAGAAAACGTTTGCAGGCAGAATGAAATCAATGGCCGGATATCTGCAAAAATGAGGGTGTAAAAATTCTTGTGTCTATGGAAAGTAAATCTTTCTGATAAGAAATAGATATGTAAAATTTTGCTGTCGAATTAATGATTATG
>NZ_JBQHWC010000015.1:0-87577 GCF_052064155.1 Blautia sp. HCP3S3_C12
AAATACTCCTTTTCGATAAGAATTGTCATATCTGAATTCTTACCAAAAAGGAGTTATTTTTTACCAAAAACACAAACTATTTTACACTACCTAATAAAAAGGAGCATGTGAAAAAAATTACTGGACACAGGTGTTGGATTATTTGGCATAGGAACCCTTTGTAGGAGAAAATGTCTGCATTTTCCAGACTCAAAATGCCAAAGAGCTTGTATCCTGGCGCAGTGCTCAGGATGCGACACTTGGAGAATACCTGCCGGGACTGATGGAAAATAATCCATCCGGAAACCCGGCCCAGGCTGTGACTTTGCGTGATCTGTATTATGCAAGGTATGACAGCGGGGAATTGCCGCATCTGCCGAAGATATGGATGGAAGGGGAAGGTGTGGAGGTGTGGTGGTGAAAAACTTCCCGGATTTTGAGGTACGGAATGTAATCAAAATCCGGGAAGTAGATAAATCATTAAGATATAGTTGGTCTAATATACTGTCAGGAAGGAACGATAGCGTACGACAGTATTTTTAACAGAGTGTGTTTAAAAGAGTTCGTAATGCTCCCGAAGTTCTTCAAATGGACCATAAGCAGGATGGCTGCTCCTTGTTTTTCCAAAATAATCTTTATCAAAGGTGATAGGGGAACCATCTGGATTTTCAAATTTCTGTTCCGGTTCAAATGCTTCCCCCAGAGTATCTGTGTGAATCATTGCAGTTTGGGAATCCTTTATAAAATCACACAGATTACTGGAAAGAATATATTTGCCATTCTTTTCCTGCAGATCGATCCAAACCTGATCAGAAGTATTGACAATAGCATCAGTTTCTCTGGAACAAGGTCTGGCTCCATTAAAATAGATATTTCCTCCATAGGATACCGGCAGATGGTCGTAGTACCGATCATTCCCCCAATAATCAATACAGGTTTTTGCTGTAAATTTGGAAAAATATTCGTCAGTCAGAGGATATGCCTCATAGGGCAGAGTACCACTGATAAAGTGCATTTTGTCCGTTTGAAAATCTTTCAGATATTCTTTTGCATATGTCTCATAGAAAGGATTGACTTTCTGCTGGATGAAAATATTGTTATAAAATCGCATATCACCATGCAGAATTGTCATAAAACCGGCAATATCTGTACTGTGTGGGACATGGTATGGGGTATAACGCTCGGAGGGAAATTTCTTTCCGCCATTATCTACACCATTTCCAACATAGGTGAAAGATCCTCCAATTAAATTGTGGACAAAAGCTACTCCCTGTGTGCTGATTCGTGCTGAACAAAGAGATAACAGAATGTTGTTATCAATGAGGGATGGCCCATGTGCCACTTCCAGGAACAGATCCTCTCCAAGAGAAAGCTCATTGGTCATTTCAGTTCCCACTGGAGGGGTATTGTGGTGGAAAAGATTCTGGGTTACACGGGTTCCCTGAATCTGCCAGTCAAGCCATATTCCCCTGGTGCAGTGGTGAATATGGTTTCTGCGGATAATCACATCAATCGCGGCATGCATTTTGATTCCGCCAATTTCATCACCGGATAAATCCTGCTTAGTATTGATATGGTGAATGTGATTATCTTCAATAATGGAAAATACACCGCCCAGATGTCCTACGATTCCGGTCTGACCACAGTCATGGATATGGCATCTTCTGATAATATGAGAACCGATATTTTCTTTTGTCCAGCCTTCATTACGCGCCTGACAGATAGAATCACGTTCATTTTGGGTTCCGTCTTTCGTATATCTGGTAGTCCATTTGTTTTCATTGTTGGGCTGTAAATATTTTCCAAGGGAGATTCCGCTACATTTAGAATTGGAGATATCGCAATCTTCTATGATCCATCCTTTGGCCCAGTGGGGACCAATCATTCCATCTTGCAATGCAGTAGGAGGAGCCCATTTGGTTGCGGCCTTGCATACTGTAAATCCGCTAAGCGTAATATAGTTTTTTCCGGTTTCTTCTGGATAGAAACAGTGCTGTCGTACATTTAGTTCTACGTTTTCCGTGTTGGGATCAGCATCGTGGAAATTTGCGTAGATTACAGTAGATTCATTGGTCTGGCAGGTATACCAGGTGTAAAGGCTAAAACTGGGATCCCATGCTTTAGGGTTTGCCACAGGATGAAGTACTTCATTAAGTGATAACACTTCATACATGGAAGTTCCATTTAGATATACTTCTCCGGTATGTATATTTTTCTGTGGCCAGATCCAGTCTCCGGCAACTATAGTAGTGTACGGATTGTACGAACCAAATCTGGTATTTGGAATTTCCAGTTTCCATACATTTTTTTCGTAGAGGATCCAGGAATCAAAGCGTTCAGCACCTGTGATAACGGCTTTAAGCGGTTTCAGAGAGCGATATACAATAGGCGCTTCGGAGGTTCCGCCAAAGAGCGGATCGACAGATTCTCTATAGATACCTGGAAGTACAAGAACTTCATCCCCTGGTTTTGCAATCAGGGCAGCTTCCTGAATTTTCTGAAATGGGGAATCAACAGATCCATCACCGCTTATGGGGGAACTTGCAGAAACATAATACTTCATACTTCGGGTTCTCCTTTGTTTATCTGAATGCGTTGACTTTATCCATAAAAGCTTTTACACGGTCTTTATCAATTTGATTCCAGAAAACACCGTCTTTCTTAAATGAGGTTCCTACAAAAGCACCGTCTGCAATATCAAGATACTCTTTCACATTGTTGATATTTACGCCTGTAGAAGCGAACATTACAGAGTCCGGATATGTTTCGCGACATTTTTTCAGGACATTAACATCAGGTTTCTGACCGGCAACATATCCGGCAATAGCCAGGCCATCTGGCTGATTAAGAAAGTAGATGGATTTTAAAACATCAAGAGGATCTCTTCCTGCAAGATCGGCACCGGATTCCGGAACAAGATAATAAACTAATTTGAAATCATCCATTCGCAAATTGTGCATCATACGGTTAATATTGCCAACTCTGGTAGAAGCAACACCTTCAGGGGTTGCCCATGCTCCGTGGAAAACGCCTCTTGTAAAGACTGCGCCGGAAGCTTTGGCTAAAGCTACACTTGCGTAATTGTCAGAAATGTAGTCCAGTCCAAAAGGTACTTTAACATATGGCTTTAAAGCGCCAAGAACATATGCCATGGCTGCAAAAGTCGCAGGGTCCATTTCTCCAAGGTAAGGAAGGCTGAATTCATTGGTAAAAAGAAGTCCATCTACGCCTCCGTCCTGTAATGCTTCTACATCTTCCAGTCCCATGCGGATTACCTTTTCCATACCGCCTTCCTCATCGTATTTTGGATCACCTGGCATGGGCTGTAAATGAACTAATCCAATCACTGCTTTTTTTGTTCCGAAAATTTCTTCTGTCCACTTCATAGTTTTTCTCCTTTTATTTTTGATATATTCTTTCCTGCAAAATTGTTACAGGAGGTGTCCTGGTTATGAAAAATGGTATATTTTTGTCGATATTGCTGAGGAGAGTAGCCAGTATTCTTTTTAAATGCAAGGGAAAAATAATTGGAATCCTTGTATCCTATCATGCTGGCAATCTTTCCACTTTGAATATCGGTTTGTATAAGCAGGTCTTTTGCTTTTTCCAGACGTTTCCGGACGATGTAACTGTTACAGCTTTCTCCGGTACTGGCCTTAAATACGCGAGACAGATATCCGGGGGAGATGAACAACTGTGAGGCAATACTGTTTACAGAAATATCCTCGGTAAGAGATTCTGCTATAATAAGTTTCGCCTTTGTGATAAAATCCGGAACTTTTTCTTCATTTTCCTGATAGAGGTTACTGATATATTTTTTCAGGAGAAGATAGATATCCTCCGGGGCACTGCTTTGGATCATTCCTGCAAAATTTTCCAAGTAACTGTTAGAAGGAATACTGGAAGAAAAGTGCGTTTTTTTACTGTAATAAAATGCAGATGCTAACTGAAAACTGCTGTACTCCATAACTTCACTGGGGAGTTTCTGTTTTTTGGCTTTTTGTTCAAATTGAGTATACAGATTGAGGGCATCTTTCAGTTCTAAGGGCTTTGAAGAAATTTCAGCAGTAAGTTCTGAGAGAAACAGATTCCAGAGTTCTTTCTGTCTGGAACGGGAACTGCTTTTGGAAACTGTTTTTTCCCGATCAGTATTACAGTATAAATACAGTTCTTTTGCATCATGATAGGACTCTGTACAATCGCATAAACTGTAGAATGTTTTTCCTTTGATGATCTGAATATTAATGCCTGTTTCTGAGGCCAGTACACTTTTTATCTGACGCAATTTTCTGGTAAATTCTTCTCCGTTTGAAATATGGTTGAGGAAAAGAACAATATTGTGGTCTTCATCCCAAAGAGCAAGTTCTCCATAGGAAAAATTCAGGAAACTGTTGCATATATCAAGAATTTCGTATTCCTGTAGCGTGGTATCCTCCCGCCTTTGCTGGATGGAAGGAACAAGAAGGATTATGTTTCGAGGCTGATTCTTCTGAAAAGCAGCTGGAAGTGCATCAATAGAATTGATTGTGTTACTTTTCAGAAGTTTTCGGATGCTAACCAGTGCGTGCTTGTATGTATTTGTAGTTTGTTTCAGCAACTCCTGCTCTTTTTTTCTATCATTTTCCAGTTCCAGGATCTGTTTCTGAATAGCATTTACAAGGGAATCTTCGTCTACCGGTTTCAGAAAGAAATCGTTGACGGCTAGCCTGAGACTGTCTCTTACATATTCAAAATTGTCATATCCGGTAAGGACAATGATGCGCAGGTCTGGTACAAAGGAACGGGCTTGTTTAATCAGTTCAAGCCCGGTAATATCAGGCATGTTAATATCGGTGATCATAATTTCCGGGTGTTCCTTATGGATCAGTTCCAGAGCCTGACTGGCGTCTGCGGCCAGAAAAACCTGGTCAATGCCAATGGCCTCCCATGAAATGGAGCGCTGTATCCCAACACGTATCATTTTTTCATCATCTACAATTATTACTTTTTTCATGTCTTTCTTTTCAGTCCTTTATTGGTGGCAAAGTAATGATTGCCAGTAGATTTTTTTCTTCAGAATCAGAAATCTCATAGCGTAGTCCATAAGAACTGCCAAACTCTATCTGAAGTCGTTTGTTTACATTGTTAATTCCATATCCCTCTGAAATATCCTGAGAGAGTAGAAGTGCCTTGATTCGTTCAATGACTTCATTAGAAGGATCTACTCCATCATTGGCAACAATGATTTCAATTTTTTCTTCTGTCTGGCTGCTGAATATTTTTATATGTCCGTGACAGCCTTCTTTGATGCGGATCCCATGATAGATGGCGTTTTCTACAAGAGGCTGTAAAGTAATTTTTGGCAGCTTGTATTTTCTCAGATTATCCGGGATTTCTATATCATATTCGATAATATTGTCATAGCGGAGATTTTGGATGGTGATATAATTTTCTACATGTTCCAGCTCCTTTTGAAGTGGAATGATGTCTTGGCCATTGCTTAATACAATCCGATAGAAATTTGCCATGGCTTTAACCATGGTAGACAACTCTTTATTTCCGGTAGCGAGAGCCTGCCAGTGGATACTTTCCAGGGTGTTGTACAAAAAGTGTGGCTGTATCTGTGACTGCAAGGCTTCAAATTTCAACTTTTCAATAATTGTCTGTTTGTTTTGGATGGTTTCCAAAGCTTCCTGGAGGCGGGACATCATATTATTAAACACTTCACGCAATTTGATCTGATCCGCACCAGCATTTGGGGCTATTGGCAGTCTGTAATTCAAATTATTGCTGTCAATTTGATCCATTACGTTTAACAGGTCATACATGGGAGCATATAAGGCTCCAAAAAGCTGCTGGCCGATATACAGGGCAAGTGCCAGAAGAATTGCAACAATAATGACTGCTGTTATAATGAGGTGTGCATAGGTGCGGTTCACATCATCAATGTTTACCTGGCCTGACATGGACAGGTTCCATTTTTCCAGCGGACTTACAATATACATGATGTTATCGCAAACATAGGTGTTGTTGCCTTTTTCCATATTGTTGAGAAAAGTAGCAGGTTTTCCGATGATATCCGTATCAGCGATGAAATAGCTTCCTTTTTCATCAATCAGATTAAGCTTATAATTTAATTCATCTTTCTGAGCAGAAATATGTGGCATTTCAAAACGAAAGCTGATAGCAAGAGTTCCGTATTTCTGATTTAAGCGCTCGGTGCTGTAAACCGGAAAATATATAGTAAGACTGTTGCTACGGCTGGTGGAAATGGTATTGGAGTAGTAAATTCTTGTGTTGTAATAATCTGTTTCTGCGGCATCTTCATAATGCTCTTTGATTTCTTCCGTTGCTTTGTGGCGAGCTGTGGAGGATTTGCTAAAGAAATCAGACTTGTCAGAATCATCAAATAAAGTGATCAGTTCAATTTTGGAATTTCCATCCATTGCCATCTGGATCAACATTCTTATATTTTCCATATCAGAGATACTTGTTGCAGAAGATGTATAAAAATTCTGGACAGCATTGCTGACAACGATACCAAGTCCCGTATTCAATATGGTGTTTAGTTCTGTTTCTACAGATTCCTTTGCTACATTTACATTTTGCTGGACTAGATCTTTCCTGTCCCGTAGTATGATATCACCAGCTGTGTGAGTAATGGAAATGGTCAGAGTTACAGATACGATCAAGATCAGTGCTGTATAAAGCAGTGCTATTTTTTTATCCAGTTTCAACTGGGTGTATCGTTTTATTATCCAACTGAACCATTTCTTCATATTTTGTCTCTCCTTAGCCTTTTACAGCACCGATTGTCATGCTGTCCATAAGTTTTTCCTGAAATACTGCAAAAAGGATTAACATAGGAATGGTGGTAATAGTAAGTACAGCCATGATCATTGGGGCATTCATACTGTGGGCTCCTTGAAAATCCCATATTGCTAAGGGTAGTGTACGATTCATTTTGTTCTGTGTCAACGTATAGGAAAAAATAAATTCATTCCAGATTCCAACTCCGTTATAGATTGCCAGAGTTGCCATTCCCGGACGAGTTAAAGGGAGAACAATGTGAAAAAAATTACCGGCTCTGCTGCATCCGTCAATTTCACCGGCTTCTTCCAGTTCCTTTGGAAGCTCTTCCATAAATCCTACAAGAATGAAAATAGAAATTGGAAGGGCGAAAGCAATATCTGGACCGATCAATGCCAGGAGGGAATCGTATAATCCTGCACTGGTAGAAAATTTGAAAATAGGAATTAAAGTAATATGTTCTGGAATGGACATACATGCCAGTACCAGAAGAAGGAAAACTTTTCCAATTTTGGAATGTAGTCTTGCAATAGGGTAGGCAGCAAGTGCTGCAACCAGCAGAGTAATTATCAAAGAAACTGCACATACAAGAATACTGTTAAAAAAGTAATGGAGGATTCCATTATTGAATACCTCTTTAAAGTTGTCGAGATTGAAGGACTGGGGCAGGGAAAAGACACCATTTGCCAGAATCTCAAACTGACCTTTAAAGGAGTTTAATACCATGAAAATAAAGGGATAAACGGTAATGATTACCCATATGGCAATAAAAACACATACCAGAATCCAGGAAATCTTACTTTTTAAACTGAGATTTTTGAATCGCTTCATTTTAGTCGGTCTCCTTTCCTCTGAATACTTTCATAACAACAGATGCAAACAAGGTAATGACAATGAGCATTCCTACAGCAACAGTAGAACCATAGGAGAGGTTGAATTGTTTAAAGGATAGTTTATACATATATGTAGCCATCAGTTCTGTTGCATTGCCTGGACCTCCATTGGTCATAACATAGATCAGATCAAAATATTTCAGAGAGCCCACCATGGATAAAATACAAGCATTTCGAATGGAAGGCTTCAATAACGGTAATGCGATTCTGAAAAAATAATCGGGCTTATTTGCACCGTCAATTACAGCTGCTTCATATAATTCGCCGGAAATGCCAGAATAAGAAGCCATGTAATATACCATATAGAAAGGAATATACTGCCAGCATATTACCAGAACAACAGTGGGAAGCGCCCAAGTGGAATTGCCCAGAAGATCTACTCTACCGTGACCTAAAGCCATGGAGATTGTAGTAAAGATACCGTCTGTAGTTGAGAAGGCATATTTGAATAAAAATCCTACAGCAACGGATGACATAAGATTTGGGACAAACCACATGGTTTTAAACAGTTTTCCTTTTTTACCGATGATACTCAGGATGGTTGCTAATAACAGCGCAAAAGGCATCTGGATCGCAAGAGACATAATCATGATTTTTATGTTGTTGATAAATGCTTTCCAGAATTTATCATCTGCCAAAAGAGTTTTCCAGTTGGAAATGCCAATAAATTGTTTTCCGGCAGTAATTCCGTTCCATTTGGTAAAGCTGATGTAAATGGAATCAATGATGGGATAGAAAATGTAAAGAGCCATAAAAAAGGTGGCAGGTATTACGAAAATAAGTGAGACTTTAAAATCCATTTTCGCTTTTCTTCTGGATAATGTTATGTTTTGAGATTTGCTCATAAGTCTGTGTTCACCTCCATATTCTGCAAAGGGAAATTGTTATAAGTGCCAGCTGTGAAAATGCCTTTTTTGACAGATTCCAGATGGGTGTCTATGTTGTTAGCACCAGAAAGCTCAAGAATGATGGGCAACTGTGAAGAGAGCTTTGGGTCAGACTCAATTTTTTGCAGTTCGCTTATTAAATTGGAATAGTCTGCGCTAAGCTCCAATGCTGCAATTCGTTTTCCAAGTGTGTTGATATACCAGTTAGAAGGTTCTGCGTTTTCCCCGATAATATGTGCGGGAAGTATTATGGAAAGATTGTTTTCGGGAAATTTTTCTGTAAGTTTTATGACCGATTTACAGTTGAAAATGATATTTGTAACATCATAATCGTCAGGTCCGGTTAAAAGTGTAATGTTATGCTTCTGTGCCAGCGGCAGAATGCTTTCCATAGAACGGCACAACTGTGAGAATGCCAGGTCAGGATTTTGATGAAGATAAGAATATCCTGTGCGTATGCGGACAAATTGTGCATCCAATATAGCTGCATCTACTATGGCATTTGAGCAATAGCTCACGGAACCACATCGGATTTCTTCGTTTGTATCTGCCAGGTTCAGAGGATAATTTCGCATTTCCGGAGTGTATGAAAAAATTTCGATGTTTTTCTGTTTGAAAATTTGTTTCCATTTTTCCAGTATAGTGATTCGATACTCATTATCCGTCTGGTAAGTAAAGGGTGAATAGAAAGGGCTGCACCCATAAAAATCAATTTTTGACTGTTTACTCTCAATCAACCAGTTTAGCCAGGTGTCAGAGGATATTTTCCAAACACTGCCGGTAGAAAGTATAAGCTCATTTTTTTCTTTCATAATTATTCCTGATCCTCTTTCAGTAATTGTGTTAAATATTCCAGACCTCTTCTCATATGAAATTCCGGATCTTTGTAATAAAGAGAAGAACCAAATTCCAGAGTTATATATTCCTGATAATTGTTTTGCTCCATGGCCTGGAGGTGTTCTTTTATATTGTGGGTACCGTCACCAAGAACCAGATGACCGGTGGGAGTCCCATCAATTAGATGCAGGTGTCGGATCCTATCAGACAAAGCAAGAAAATAATCATTCAGCGTTTCATTTGCCAACACAACCGGGACGGTATCAATACAAAAGCTTAGTTCATCTGCGTTAAAACATTTGGCATATTGCAGTGTTGTAGTAAGATTATACATGAGATTACTCTCTCCCGGCTGAAGAATCTCCAATACCGGAATGATTCCGGTTTCTTTGAAATAGGGAATCAACTGCCGGAGGGATTCTACGGAATACTGAAATCCATCTTCTCTGTTTTTGTCCCATTCGTACCATCCAGGAGTAAGCAGAACACGTTTGCTTCCCAGACGGTAGGCAGTATCAATATTCCGGATATAATATTCGCAGCTTTCCTTTCGGATCTTTTTATCAGAGGATGCGATATTATATGGCCAAGTACATTGTTCCGGGATAAAACTGACAAGTTTCAAATTACGACTTTTTAATTCATTTTTTAATTCAGTTGTATTGGAAGTACTTTTATAATATTCACAGAAAAACTGGAGCTGTGACCACAACTCTATATTTTCAATTCCCAGATGATTCATGGAATTTAAAAAATCCTGTAAAGTACTTCTTGAGTAGATTAGATTCATTCCTGCAATTTGTTTTTGGGTTATTTTTTTCATAGCAGTCACCTCAACTGGCTTTACTATAGTTGGATAAGAGCAAAATGTCAATCATGTATAAAAAGTATGACATTTTTTTATATTTGTAGTGCAATTTTACAAATGATAAGAAGAAAAGAAAGATGCTTTGTGTGCAAAAATATATTTTTATGACGCTTTATTCTATGTATATAGGACATATTATACTGTTATAATTTGTACAACTTAAAAAAACAAACATTTGAAGTGGGTGTTATATATGAAATACTTTTTAGGGTTTGATGTTGGAACAAACAGTTCAAAGGGAACACTGATTGATGAATCCGGGACTGTTTTGTACAGTATTACAGTGGAACATGAATTTGAAAATCCAAGACCTGGATATTTTGAACAGGATGCAGAGACTGTCTGGTGGGGAGATGTATGTAAGCTTAGTCAACAAATCATAGCGAATGCAGTACAGGATCCGAAAAAGATTGCCGGTGTGGGAATCAGTGCCCTTGGATGTGATGTGGTTCCTGTTGACAGAGATTGTATACCACTAAGAAAAGCAATTTTGTATGGTATTGACTCCAGGGGAATGGAAGTGGTCTCTGATCTGGAGAGACATTATGGAAAGGAATATCTGGAAAGAAATATGCATAGGTCTTTCGTGTCTTCAGATTGTGTTCCCAAAATTCTGTGGTTAAAGAAAAATGAGCCTGAAATATGGAAGAAGGCAGCCCATTTTTTAACTGCATCTTCTTTTCTCACAGCAAAACTTACAGATGAGTATGTGATCGATTATTTCCTGATTTCATGTTTTGAACCACTTTATAAAAAAAACGGGGAAATACGATCAGAGGAAGAAACAAGATTTGTATGTAGACCGGATCAGCTTGCCAGACCTGCGAAGACGACAGATATTGTAGGCTATATTACAGATAAGGCTTCTATAGCTACAGGAATTCCGACAGGAGTACCAGTTGTAACAGGAACCGATGACTCCGGCGCAGAAGCAATCAGCTCAGGCGTTGTTTCAACGGGGGATTTCATGATACAATTGGGATCTACGACATTTATGATTTATTGTACAGATAAAATGGTTCATATTCCAATGCTGAGCAGTTCTCCTTATCTTGTTCCCGGAAAGTATTCTGTAGATGGAGGAACAAATACGGCAGGAAATCTCACAAAGTGGATCCGCGATACTATGTATCCAGATTTGGTACAGGCTGAAAAAGCAGGTGGAGAAAATGCCTATAAGGTTTTAGCTGAAAAAGGTGCTGGGATTGCTCCGGGAAGTGATGGGGTACTTGTTCTTCCCTATTTTGCAGGGGAGCGGGTTCCTATTAATGATCCCTATGCAAAAGGGGTAATTTTTGGCTTGTTGATGAACCATACAAGAGATCATATTTATCGTGCTGCATTGGAAGCTGTTGCATATTCCATAGATCAGTTTATTGCTTTATTAAAAGAACATCATCAGCCTCTTGATACATTGATCTGTACTGGCGGTGGTGCGAAAAATGATACATGGCTTCAGATTATTGCTGATGTAACCGGATACCCTGTGCAAGTGCCGAAATACTCCATTGGTGCATCTTATGGGGATGCTTTGATTGCAGCCATTGGGGTGGGAGCAGTTGCGGATTTTTCTCAGTTAAAAAATCTGATCAAGATAGGTAGAGAATTTCTACCGGATTCCGCTGTCTCAGAAATTTATTCAGTGAGAAAAGAACAGTTTTATCAGTTATATCAGAATAATATAAACTTAATGCATTTATTATAATGAAGGAGGATATTTCATGAGAAAAAAGGTTGTTTCTTTAATTACAAGTGCAGTGATGGTGACTTCTGTATTTGCCGGCATGCCTATGAATGTGGCAGCAGCTGATGATGACAAGGTTATTACATTCTGGAGCATTGGAACGAATGAGCCAGATGCAACGATTCTGCAAAGAGCAGTTGATACATTTAATGAGACTACCACAAGTGGCTATACTGCAGAACTGGTTAATTATCCTACAGATAATTACAAGGAGAAACTTACAATTGCGATGTCTTCAGGTGAATGTCCGGATGTGTACACAAACTGGACTGGTGGACCTCTTACAGAGTATATAAATGCAGGGTTTGCGCAGCCGGTTACAGACCTGGTAAAAGAAATGGGGCTTGATTCTAAAGTAATGGCATCCGGTCTGGCACAGGGAAGCGTAAATGATGAAATCTATGCTTTGCCGGTATTGAACATTGCAATTGAGGGCTTTTACTATAACAAAGATTTATTTGAGCAAGTGGGAATTACGGAAAAACCTACAACTATTTCTGAATTGGAAGCAGACTGTGACAAGCTGGTAGAAGCTGGAATTACACCATTTGCACTGGCAAATCAGTCAAAATGGACAGGTTCTATGTTTTTTATGGGACTAGCTACACGCTATGCGGGCCTGAAACCTTTCCAGGATGCTTATGCAGGAACCGGTTCCTTTGAAGATGAATGTTTCAAATATGCAGGAGAAAAAATTATTGACTGGGTAGAAAAAGGCTATTTCCCGGAAGGGGTCAACAGTCTCAGTTTTGATGATGGACAGGATAAACAGTTGATGTATCAGGAAACTGCAGCTATGACGTTACAGGGAACATGGCAGACCTCTACATTTAAAGCAGACAGTGAAGAATTCTATCAGAAGATCGGCTGGTTCCCATTCCCGGCAGTGGACGGCAGTGATGCGGATGCTTCTATTCAGATTGGAACAGTAGGTGACTGTTTTGCTACCTTTAATTGTACCGGCGATAAACTGAAAGCCGCTGTTGAACTTGTAAGCTGCTTCTACACAGATGAAAATGTTCAGTATTCTGTTGATGCAGGATATTTGCCGCCAGTTACAAATGTAGCAGACCTTATTACCGATGAGATCAGCGTAGAGAACTTAAATGCTGCATTGGATGCATCTTCTATTCAGCTGTGGTATGATCAGTATCTTCCACCTGCAGTTTCTGAAGTCCATCAGTCAACCTGCCAGGAATTGTTCGGGGAGTCTATCACTCCTGAAGAAGCAGATAAAGAGCTTCAGCAGGCAATGCAGGATTATCTTGCAGAAAATGCTCAGTAATATAATGGGATTGGCAAAGGCTGTTGCAAAAGGCAACAGCTTTTGTTGTCTGTAAAGTAATTTGACTGATTTTGTAGAAGGGGAAAATATGTATACAAAAACAGAATGGAGCTTGAAAACAGTATTCATAGACTTGCTATGTGATATTATCGGGGGGATTTTTTTTGCTATGGGAATTTATACCTTTGCAAAAATGGCTGACTTTTCCCCGGGAGGCATTTCAGGTCTGGCACTTATTATAAATTATTTATGGCACTTACCGATTGGTGCTACAACATTGATTTTAAATATTCCTTTGGTTATAATTGGATATAGGTTTGTAGGAAAACAGTTTCTCATAAAAACAGCCTGTACCATTTTTATTACGAACTTTATGGTTGATATTATATTTCCGTTTACGCCGGCTTATGCAGGAAGCCCCTTGATGGCTGCGTTATATTCCGGAATCTGTCTGGGAACTGGTATGGCCTTTTTTTATATGAGAGGAAGCAGTTCTGGTGGAATGGATTTTCTGACAATGACCATAAAAGTTACTCATCCACATTTTTCTCTGGGGATGGTTACAATGGGAACGGATTTTCTGGTTATACTTTTGGGATGGCCAGTCTGGGGAAGTGGAGATGCAGTTCTCTATGGTTTGATCTCATCTTTTGCTGCATCAGTAGTATTGGATAAAATATTGTATGGAATTGGAGCTGGGCGTTTGTTGATCATTATCACAGATCAAGGTCAGGCACTTGCAGACCATATCAGCCGGATTACAGGAAGAGGATCTACAATTGTAAAAGCGATTGGAAGCTATACACAGGCGAAAAAGGATGTGTTGCTTTGCGCCTGTTCGAAATCACAGTTTCATTTAATTACATCTGCGGCACATGAAATAGATCCGGGAGCATTTATAATGGTAACAGAGACAAATGAAGTTCTGGGTGAAGGTTTTATTGAGAAATAGTACACACAAACAGGAAAAATTTGATTGGAGGTTTTATTTTGAAAGAAAAAAGGGGGATGTGAAAAAACTCGATTGAGTTTTTTCGCATCTCCCTTTTTGTACCTGTTGTGTATAAATGACTGAAATCATGCGCAAAGAAAGCGCACTTCCCCTACCCCATAGAAATTCTTTTTTTGAATCTATGCGGCAGTTCTGTTTCTCATCTTTTTTTTCTGATATTTATATAGATTCCGGTTCGTTATCTTCGCCTGTATCGGTATCCTTTTCGTAGGTTTCATTGTCGTCGTCTTCAGGCTCTTCATACTCATCTCCGTCATCAAATTCGTGCTTCGGCTTATAAATCTTCATATACCAGGCTCCTGCACCGGCACCTGCAGCAATCAGACCGATCAGCAGATACGATCCCAGATTTGAAGATTTTTCCGGCTTTTCTTCTTCTGTAACCGGCGTCTCTGCCTAATTATCCTCATCATCCACAGTTGCATAAACTGTATCCACATCCGGAAGAGTTACTGTATCTGATTATCTACAGCAATCAGAAATTCTTATACACTGCTCTTTATCATGCGGCTTCAGATACTCTCAGTGAACTTGCTGCTGATTGTAAATATCTTGGGACTGATATCGGCTATATCTGTATTCTCCATACATGGGGAAGTACCATGAAGTTTCATCCTCATATCCATGCGATTGTTCTTGGTGGAGGGCTGGATGTGAAAATCATTGGAAAGACAACGGGAAAGAGTTTTTTCTTCCGATTAAGGTGATCTCCAAAATATTTCGTGGAAAATATATGGCTGCACTTAAGCAGCTCTGGGAAAATGACAGGCTTGAATTTCATGGATCGGCTGCACCTTACAAAAACTACTATACTTTCAAGGAATTGTTAAATACCTGCTATGCAAAAGAATGGATCCCTCATCTTATTCATATGAGCGATAATCACAATCGCACAGCCCGTATCTTTCGCAACCGCTATCAGATGATTAAACTCGGCTCGTGTTTCGTTAGCATTGTTCATCGAGCAACTTTCTCCGATATAGAAACTCATCGGGTCAAGGATTAAAAGTTTTGCGTGGTACATCTCAATCGCTTCACGGATACGGTTGTCCCCAAAAGATAAGGACTTTTCATCTTCCTTGATGAAGATAAGGTTTTCTCCGTTGCCACCAGCAGAATTAAATCGAGGTACTACTGTATCGTCTGCGTCATCTTCCGTTGTCTGATAGATGATAGTCATAGGCTTGTTTTCTCCCGTTTCTGTAAAAGGCAGAGGTTCGCCCTTAGAGAGCAGGGCGGCAATGAAAAGCATTAACTTGCTTTTTCCATCGCCGGGATCGCCCTGCAACAGCGTAACCTTGCCGAACGGAATGTACGGATACCACAGCCATTTCACTTCTTTCGGCTCAATTTCACTTGCTTTGACAATTTCAAGAGGTACGCTGACAGTCATTTCATTTTCAATCATTTTCATTTTTCTTCGGTCTCCTTTTCGATAAATATTTTGGGCAATGCACAACAATACAGCGGAAACTTTGCTTACAGTCATTCCTGCATTTTCTGCAAAGCTCGTTGTAGGTAATGCGGTTTCGGTCATTCAGAAACAATGCCCACTCTTGTTTCCGCTTCTTGCTCATTCTCGGCATAGCAATCAATCCTCCTTTCCTGCCGAAAATATAAAAACCACAGGGAAGATACATTAAGCCTTGTTTGTGTCATTTCTCGGGGCAAAAATCGGGGTAACTATCCCTTTCTAAGCCTTTCAAAAAATCACACAAGGCATTTGTACTAACCTGTGGTTATGTATTGAATTGTGGGTTTTGGGTAACAAAAAACACCGTATTTCTACAGTGCTTTCTGTCAGATATATTTTGTTTTGTGATAGTGCTAAACTGAATTTTCTTATTTTTTAGATTGGTAAAAGCAAGTCCGATAAGGCGTATTATAATGGCCGACTATTTTATTCCAAGTTATTGCTTCGTTATACATTAGCAAATCAACAAATATTAGAATTGCTGCTATTACTTAACGCTATTGACTCTTTCATATTCCTTTATCCAATCAATCAGATAAGACGAGATGGTAACTGTAATCAATGAAAATACAATACGCATTACTGGAATGTAGGTAAGTGATAAAAGTAGAACTACAACATCCGTAAACAAATAGGAACGAGATAACTTCCAGTGCGAAATATGAGAAATTGTTAACGCCAGTGCATCATCTCCACCACTGGAGCCCCCCTGTCGAACAATTAGACCAACACCTACACCAACAAAAATACCGCCTAATACAGAGGCAACCAAAGGATGTACAGATAAATCAGGAAGCATTGGCGGAAACAACTCCCATATTTTATAAAAACCAGAAACAAACATAGTTGAAATAATTGATATTTTTACAAAGCTTCCACCCAAAAATTTAAATGCGAGCAAATAACAAGTTATATCCAAGATAGGTGTAATGTAGGCTGGAGAAATTTTTAGCCAATGTTCAACGAGAAGCATTAACCCAATGACCCCACCTTCTGTTATGTTTGTTCGCTGATGAATGTTGTAAATACCAAAGGTACAAATCATTGCTCCGAGCAATATCAGCAGTATTTTCTTAAAAGTCAATCCATCCATAAATTTTTTGCAAATGGATGTCATACAGTGTTTCAATTTGAGTATCCTCCTTGATATGTTCATATTCCTATGTTATAATTATAAACTGTATAGTAACTATAAGGTCAAGGGGGGTTGTATGAAAAATTT
Organism: Blautia sp. HCP3S3_C12; assembly: GCF_052064155.1. Taxonomy (NCBI): domain Bacteria; kingdom Bacillati; phylum Bacillota; class Clostridia; order Lachnospirales; family Lachnospiraceae; genus Blautia; species Blautia sp. HCP3S3_C12. The sequence goes on from NZ_JBQHWC010000015.1 coordinate 16,991, forward strand.
GTTTTCCATTGGTGAAATGTCCAAACTTCAAAATATATCTCGTCAAACTCTGATTTTTTATGATAAAATCGGTCTTTTTTGTCCTGCATATACGGATTCTAACAATGGCTATCGTTATTACAGTTCCAGTCAACTCGACTATTTAGATACGATTTGCATAATGAAAAAAATCGGCTTTTCTCTCGATGAAATTAAAGTACATCTGAAGAATTTTACGGTTGATAATTCCATTATCGCTCTTCGAAAACAACTTACTATCATCAATCGTCAAATTAATGAACTGCAAATGATTAAAACTCGTGTCGAACATCGTTGCTTACAGTTGGAACATTCCGCCTCCATTCGTGATTGCAGTGATGTTATTTCTGTGGAAGAAGTAAACCCTCAATACATTTTACTGCAAGAGGTTGCTAAACCTTATACTTTGGAAATGGTCAGTATCGCCACCAAGGAATGTTTTGTTCGTTCATTCAAAGAGCAACTTCCAATTTTCTTTCAAAGTGGTGCAATTATGCCCTATGAACATATTTTACAGAAAAGATATACGGAAGCTTCTTTTGCTTTTCTCCCTATCGAAAAGTCGGATAATATTGAAGGTGTTCTGGAACTCCCCAAAGGAATGTGTGTGTTTACTTATCACACGGGAGATTATCCTTCCATTGGTAAAACTTATGAACGCATTTTGCAATACTGTCAAAAGAATCAGTTGAATATTATTTCAGACTCATATGAATTTGCAATTAACGACTATCTTTCTACGAGCGATGAAAACGAATATATAACGAAAATTATGTTTTATGTTGAGTAATCATCAAATGTATTTACCACATATTTTATACCCACTTCGACTATACTCGCAACTTAATGACTTCTTGAATACTTGCCGCAATCGAGTAGGAGGAATTTCTCTTAAATGAGAAATTCCGACCTCTCACACCACCGTACGTACGGTTCCGTATACGGCGGTTCAATCAACTTAACAAGTAACATACTTTTCGGTGTAGTAATCTAACATTGAGATTAGTCCAAATGAGGCTAATCTTTTGTTACTTATAGCAACATTTACTGCGCCTTTGTTACATACATAAGCTATTCTTTTACCTGTGTATGCAACTCGTCTAGCTGTGTTTCTGTCTATTCCAAGTTTTTCAAGGTTCTTCTCTCGATTCTGTGGTGTTTTCCATTGTTTCCAAATGCACATGCGAAACCGATAACGGATTCTTGAATCTAATTCCTTGCATAGTGTTTTCATACTGCCTATCTTGAAGTAGTTAATCCAACCTCTTATGAGCTGATTAAGCTTCTCCACTTTATAGCTGTTGCTAACACCCCAACTACGGCATGTGAGTTCTTTCATTCTCTTCTTAAACTTCGCTACTGATTTTGCATGTGGTTTTGCCTTAAACTGATGTGCTCTTGAATCAAAGTAGAACCCAAATCCAAGGTATTTAAGTCCGCTTGGTCTGTCTACTTTACTCTTAGTCATGTTGACCTTGAGCCCTAGCTTTTCTTCGATGAATCGTGAGATATTTCTCATAACTCTATTCGCAGACATTTCACTTCTGACCATGATAATACAGTCATCTGCACTATGCCGATTTCGGCATAGTGCAGATGATTCGATAAATCTCTTCTTGTAACCTTAATCACATATTCCATTTCATCCATATATTATATCGTTTTGCGAATTGTTTTTTCACTATTTTTCATTACTTCATCGTCTTCGCCAGTGAATTAAATAAAAACGCCAGTGGAATACTCCACTGACGCCTTAAATTTTTGTATTCTACCCTATCACACTGGCACCAAATGGCATGAAAGAAAGTCTTGCCATCTTGAAAAACTGCTTTCCAAACGGAATTCCAACTATCGTAATACACCATATACAACCAATTATCAGATTTCCAAGCGCCATTTCCCAACCAAAAAATACAATCCATATGAGATTTACCAAGAATGAAAACATACCATTTCCATACACGATTTCTTTTCCAAACGGCCAGAATGCCAAAGTTGCAAATTTAAAGCATTGCAGGCCTACCGGAATTCCAATAATTGTAATACACCATATGCATCCTGCAAAAACCCATGCCAGTCCACCCAGCAATCCTCCAAATATAAACCAAAGGATATTACCTATAGTTCTCATGATAACACATCCCCCTTAAAGTCCTCTGAACATCTGAGCAACATGATTTCTACGATTTCTCAACCAGCTTTACGGTAGAATCTCAAGCCAGTATCCATCTGGATCTACAATGAAATAGATTCCCATCGCTTCATTTTCAAAGCAAATGCACCCCATCTCTTCGTGCTTCTTGTGCGCTGCCTCATAATCCTCCGCCTTAAATGCCAGGTGGAATTCGCATTCACCCAGATTATACGGCTGTGGATGATCTTTAAGCCAGGTAAGTTCCAACTCAAAATCACTTACATCGTTGCTCATATACACAATAATAAAATCATCGGTAGTCTTTCTTCGCACTTCGTGCAGATCAAGGGCCTCGTTGTAAAATTTAATAGATCGGTCCAGGTCTGATACATTGTAGTTTTCGTGAATCATCTTAAATTTCATAGTTCTTCTCCTTTTGTACATTCTGTGTTTCTAATACGTGATTTATATTGCGGATACTCAGTAATAAACCGCTTAATTACATTGGCATCATTCCAGTAATGCATTGGAAAAATGACATTGCAATCTACATTTTTAAGGAAATACTGGATCCCGTCGGCATAGTGATCTCCCTGTCTCGGATCTAAGGGAACAAATGCAGCGTCAAAATGCATACCCTTAATTTTCCTGATCTCCGCACGATATGCTGAAGTAAGTCTCTGGTTGTCAGCTTTCGTCTCACCATCCCAATACCAGTCATTTAAGTCACCGGCATGATAAATGGTACCTTCCTTTGTTTTGACAATAAATGCGACACCACTATCGTTAGACAGCAATGTATCGACTCTGGTATCATGATCCAGATTATAAGTTTGATCATGATAAACATATGTGATCTTCATATCCGATAAATGATTTCTTTTTCGTATATCATTGGCCAAGACTGCCTGATAAGTCATCCCCATATCATCAAGAAGCCCAAAGATTTGAGGGTTAAAATGGTCCTCATGGAAGTGACTGCAAAAAACAATTACTTCTTTTTCCTTGTCAAGGTGCGGTAATTCACCCTTGTAATAATCAAAAATATAGTAGCAGTCTCTACTCTCAACTAAAAATCCACTATGGTTAATGTAAGTAATTTTCATGATATCTCCTGTATAAATTGCTGGTGCTGAATAGCAAAATCCTATACCGGCTTTATTTCCGTTCATCTGCACATTTTTTAGTAATGATATTCTATCCCAAAACTGAGGCATTGTATATATAAATTTTATGTCAATGGAATTGTTCTTTTATCTTAGCAAGCAAACATTTAGTGGTTACTCCCTGTTAGATGTCAAATCTCCACCCACAATCACCATGATAAATCATTTGTTTTGTCATACCACCGTCAATACAGATATTTTCGCCTGTGATAAAGCCTGCTTTTTCAGAGCAAAGAAACAGTACCATATTGGCAATATCCATGGGATTTCCCACACGATGAACCGGCTGCTGCACTGCATCTGCTCCTGTATATTCGGTAAAGTCAGTATCTATCCATCCCGGAGAGATCGAATTGACTCGTACTCTTCCTGCAAGGCTGACTGCCAACGCATGAGTTAATGCTGAAATTCCGCCTTTTGCTGCGGTGTAACTTTCTGTTTGCGGCTGACTCATGCGGTCACGGGAAGATGAAATATTGACAATGGCAGCTCCTTCAGAAAAATATGGCTGAAATAGTTTGGCCAGATAAAATGGTGCCGTAACACCTACTTTTAATGCATAATTGAATTCTTCATAAGAGCAGTTGTCAATTCCTTTCATCAAAGGTAATGCGTTATTGATAAGATAATCCACATGACCATATTCGGTAATCACATTTTGAGCAAATTTCTCTAATGTATCCTGCTGTGCAAGATCACCGGTAAAGCAAACTCCGGGCTGCTTATCAATGCTGCAGATAAGAGCCCCCTGCTTCTGAAATTCCTCTGCAATAGTCTTTCCAATGCCCTGCGCGCCTCCCGTCACAATCACTACTTTATTTTTAAATTCCATATAAAATTCTCCCTCAAAAACTGCTTTCTATTTCTGCTGCCACAACATTGTGTATTCTTTTTCACCAGTAACCTCATCGAATCCTTCGCATTGGATATCGAACCCTTCTCTTTGGTAAAAAGAGAGAGCTCTGGTATTCTTCTGGTATACGTTTAATCGCAATCTAACTTTTTTATTCTTTATATAATCTAACAAAAGCTTACCCATACCACATGACTGCATTTCATCAGAAACAAAAATACCTTCAATATATTCGTTATTTAGTCCTACAAATCCTTGAATCATTTTATCATCTTCATACACATAGACTTCCGCTTGTAATATCATTTCTTTCACTAATTCATAATTACTTGTCCAATATTGCTCAGGAATAAAATAATGCGCTTTCAAATTGGTCTTTAGCCATATGTCAGCAACTCTATTAATATCTATATTCTGCATCTTTCTGATCATAACAAATATTCTCCATCCACTCCCGATTTCAGGGCATCATTTTTCAAACACGCTCTAATACTGATTTTACCGTACTTTTTAGTCTCAGTCCATCCTTTATACCCAAGCGACAGAAAAAAGCACCTTAAATACCGAGAAAGAAAAACTAAACCTTAAAATGATAATTTTACAAAGCCTATTACTTGTTGTTAGTTCATAATTTATGTATAATAAAATTCATATAAGAAATACACGCTCAGCATGTAGTCTGAAAGATAGATAATCCTCATGTTTAGCGCTATACAGGGAGGAAATTCTCATGGGTAAACAATCCACCCGGGAAAACAAAACAATTTATCAGCTTTGCCGGGAAGCGGCAGGACTTACAAGAGCAGAGGCCAGTGAAAAAATGAATGCTGTCTCTGCTTCAAAAATTGAAAAATTTGAATATGAAACACAAGAACCTACGCCTTATGATATCCTTCAGATGGCAGATGCCTACAAAAGACCAGATCTTTGCAATTATTATTGCTCTCACAAATGTGAAATCGGCTATCGTTATGTTCCAGAAGTAGAAGTGACCGATCTGTCAAATATCATTTTGGAGACAATTGCCAGTCTAAATGAAATCAATCCTCTTACCGGTCGTCTGATTCAGATTGCCCGTGACGGTAAGATCAGCGATGATGAAATAAAAGATTTTGCTTATATCAGTAAAAAACTTGATGAAATTTCTTTAGCCATAGACTCTTTGAATCTTTGGGTAGATAAGACAGCTGGAGAACAGAGGCTTAATCTCAAACTCTTAAATGCTGAGAAAGAAAAATTAAAATAATCCTTTTTCTTCTCCTGTTCCATTATGAATGTGATGTTACCAATGCTATAATACCACCGACAATCAGCAATGGAAAAGCAATGTACAGCAGTCCACCTACAACCATACCAATCAATATCACCGGGAAGAAAATAACTGTACAAAGCAGTTTCATAATTCCCCAAGATGCTCTTAACCCAAAAACAAAAAATTTTCCTACAAACCAAATCATACAAATTGTAAATAATAATAATAACATTTTTTACTCCCCTATCACACGGGCACCAAGATCAACTATTTAATTCCTGGAACATTTTTCTGCATCAATCGCAAGTACAAACATCAGAGCATTCAACGCATTTCCTGGATCCTGCACATCAATAACATATGTATCAGTCATATGAAACAATTCTTTACTAACCCGTGCAATTGAATAACCGCTTCGATCAAGAATGCTATAATCCCATTCCATAATTGTTCCATCAATATGCCATCCATTATAATCAATATTATAATGTGGTGTCAGGAATGAAAATTCTTTGCTTAGGCATCCGATATAACTGCCGTTTTTATAAATTTCAAATTTAGGAAGGAAGGTAAGAACTTTCTGAACAACCATTCCTACTTCATTTCCATAAGCATCATAAATTGCAAGTTTATGTCCCCAGGACAACTGGCCCTTTACTACATAAACAGTGTTGCCTGCTTCATCATAGATATCATAGCTGTCAAACCATGAAAACAGCCTTTGTTTAAATAATAGCTTCATAACTTTTCACCGCTCTCTCCAACAGACATAATAGGTTCTTTATAAGTACCATAATACCATGCCAGAACGCCTAAAAAAACATGTAAATCGAAGAATTAACCCATCTTATTTCGCAGATTATGATAAAACATATCTTTCCAACGCCACCTTTCTGGTTTACTACGAATATAACGCTGCGCTTGAAATGGATCTTTTTTATAGAAAATAATTTCACGAATGTGATTAGAAAACAATAAAAGCGTTCAAAAATGTCAGCTAAACCAACTAACATTTTCGAACGCTTTAAAGTCCGTCCCCGAGAGGATTTGAACCTCCGACCCCTCGCTTAGAAGCAAGGCACTCAGTACCTTGCTCCTTGTTTATCACTGTCTTATGAAGTTCTTGAAAAGCCTTGATTTACGGGGTTTTTTAGCTATCGTGGGAACCTGATTGTCAGTTCTTATATGGTCCCGGATAGGCCCCGTTTTGGCCTGTTTTGTTTGCAAAATGTTGGCATGAGCTAATTTAGTTCTCAGTACCGAATTGCCAAACATAAAAAATTGAGTGCTTATAACGACGCCAATAGATTTATCGGATACCGATTCCGTACTTTCTCGGAATTGATAACTCTATTAAATTATTGACCTGTTTTTTATGATCTCTACTCTTATATTATATTCCAAAACACACGCATTGTGTACCCCTGATTTGGTCAATGGAGTTCTTATTCGTCACCGGCTTCGCTGCTTTGCTATTTCGTGGGGCTTCATCAGCCGGCTCTCAGAAAAACTGCTTCGGTGGTCAAAACTATCCCCCGTCCCGGCAGCTTCACCTGGTATCGGTAAGATACATCCGTAAAACACGTTTTACGGATGATCAGCGGTCGTCAAATGAATTCAAGCAAGCTTGATTCATTTTCCTCGTCACTATGACATATATCATGCCTTACCATATCATGCAACAATGTACATAAAAGAGTTTCGATTTTTAATGGTCGCCAACTTGGCTACCATTAGCCAGAGCATTGTTTTATGCAAAGAAAACTGCAAATCTGGGCGAGTTGGCGAAGGGGTGGGCTTATCTTTTCAGCCATTTGCAATCTCTACATTTTTACCTGCAAAGGCGATGCCATATTTTACGATTTCCTTGATTCCACGGTCCTTCATATCTGTATCATAGTGCTTATCCTCAATCTGTTTCAGAGCCTCGTCGGCGGATGCAGATAAACCAGCATCATTCTTTGTCGCTTTGAATTCCATGATAATACCTGGCAAAGAATGCACCTTAGGCTCCAACACAAGATCGAATCTTCCCTCTCCGGATTCCCTGTTTGATCTGATGTAATATCTTGAAGACATACCTGCTGCCAGTCCCAGCATCATGCCATGGTAAAAGCCTTCTGCTGCTCCATCAAAACAACTGATGCAGGTAATCATATATTTCCGGAGGAATTCCTGAAGTTTCTTCCCATCATTCAGATACAGTGCTTTTTCAAGTCCAGCCATGACATTGCCATCTACTGTCACCCTGAGCCAGGATAAAATCTCTGTATTGTAAACTCTGCGAATCTCCTTATTCGGTAACGCCAGCTCCATAAATGTCCCAAATTCTGTTTCAACCGCATCGCTTACAGGTTTTAAATACCCTGCAAGTAACAGGAAACTGAAGATGGTATCCGTTCCATCCGTTATCCTCGGATAGATGACATCCATATTTAACGATGCCTGAACGGTCTGCCCCTGCAACAATGCAAAAAGGTTTTCTGCAATATCCGGTGTAAGAGATATCATGATCTCCCGAATAATCTCATTATCACTGGTATTGGTCCAATATGGTTTTGCCTGACAGTTATTATAAAAATAATTGGCAACAGACCAAGGATTATAGATTTCTGTACTTCCGAAACGATATCCATCGTACCACTCACGAAGTTCTTCCAGTTTTGCCTCCTGTCCGTAGTATGCTGCCATGGTATTCACTTCATCCACGGTAAATCCAAAGTATTTGCTGTATTTCTCATCAAGTACAGAATTTACGATTGGATTATTAAGTCCACTAAACAGGTTCTCCTTTGACACACGCAGGATACCGGTAAGAACGCCAAAAGCAAGAGAAGGGTTATCCTTAAGACCACCGGACATAAAATTACGCATAAATGTAATCACTTCATTATAGAAACTTCTGGAATGTCCCTGTTGGATCGGAGTGTCATACTCGTCAATGAGAATGACTACCTTGGACTGATGATGTTTTTCCAGCATGCGTCCCAGATTCAGGAGTGATCTGGTATACTCCACATCACTCAGCTCATCCGTCTGCATTCTGGACAAATAATCCTGTTCCACCGGATTAAGGCTGTCGCTTGTAAAAAGCTCATCGTGCCGCATAAATTCATCACGGATCACATTTTTAATTGCCGCATAAGTACTGGCCCAATCCGAAAACTTTGCATCTTTGAAAGTGATGGAAATCACCGGAAATGCACCTTGAATCTTCTGATATTTTTCACCGCATGCCCAAATCTGTTTATCTTTAAAATAAATAGATGTATCCTCTTTCGTTTTTTCAAAAAACGTTTTAAGCATATCAAGAGCAAGTGTTTTGCCAAATCTCCGTGGTCTGGTAAACAAAATGACCGGAACCTGATCGTCAATCAAATCACGAATCAGAAGCGTTTTATCTACATAATAGCTATTCTTTACTACATCCATGTAAGATGTATTACCGACTGCGCAAGAAAGGATCTCTCCATTTTCTTCTTTAGGCTTTGCGGTACCCAGGTATGCATATACCGTCTCTTCCGGAACCATCCAATTGCGACCTTTTCTTAAAGCACCTTCCAGTTTTCCCTCATTGCATAATCCAACTACTCTTCTGGTTGATAAGCCCATGATCCCGGCGGCTTCTTTTGTTGAAATATATCTAATATCGGTCATATTATCGCCCCTTTCGGAAATATCATAACATATATCGGAAACTTTATCAATGTATTTCCGTTAAATTTCCGCTATTCCCCCTCTGCGTTTCTGAGTGAATGTCCGGTTCCCTGCATTCGTTATACCCATTATACCCACTTATTTTTAATACAGGCGGGTATAATGGGTATAACAAAAAGAACCTCCGAAGAGACTCATATTTATTGGTCGCCATCTTAGCTATCATTTCGACGCAAATGAAAAGAGAGTACTTTTCCCTTTATTTACTTTCCAGTGACTTGGCCAAAGTAGATAAAAGTGCTGCCATCTCCGGATTGGAAAGGACCTTCGCCAGGAGCTCTGCATCCACATTTGTCGGGAGTTCTACTGTCTTTCCAGCCACATTGGCATGCATGCTCGGATCCAGATTCTTCTTCTCGTAAAAGGCCTGCTCGAAGAGTTCCGCATTTTTTCTGCGATCATCATCAATGATATGAGAGTATACATCGGTGACCATATTGATCTGGGAATGACCGGAGTCTCCCTGTACCGCCTTGATGTCACCGCCATTTAACTTCAGCTTGTAGGTAACACTGGTATGACGAAGGCTATGGAATACTACCGGTGGAAGATCATGTTCCTTGATCAAATAACTTTCTGATCTGACAATCATACTCAAGGATTCCGATATTCAGAGCATCAATAATCACACCAAGCTGCGTGTCATCAATATAGACCCTGATTCTGAATTCGCCATTCATATCATAACATTCTGCTTTCGGAAAATCGCATGGATTATCTTCGCATGGAAGCGGTCTTCCGAAATCTACTGTATAACCACCCTCCGGTTTCAGAAACCATGCTCTTCTATAACGGAACTCCTGCTGCATATCATAGGCGATTGCAGCCTTCGCATTTCTGTCCGGCGAAAAAATACCATAACTTCCGTTTAATGAATACTTGCGCAATCCCGGCAGGATGATATTTCGTATATCCCAAAACTTTCTGCGAAGTGTATCATCCAATGCATCTAGCTGGCTACAGTTTCTGTACCATCTGAGATCCCATAACATATGATCATACTGACCTATCCATATTCTTGAATAGAAATCCAATGCATTCAGAACAATGCGAATCTCATTATCTGTAAATTCGAGTTCATGCATGCTGAAACACCTCCTCTACATGACACGATTAAATTCCATAAAGAGTCTATTTCTCGTGCTGTTTTTTCTGTTTCCATTCATACACTTTCTTATACGATCCTTATAATCTGCTCCCAGATCAAGATCTCCGCCGCATTCACATTTCGATTATCATGATAATGACCGAAAAACCATTTTTTGAACTTACACTTCTGGCGTATCTCCTCCAGATATTCATTCAGATAATCCTTGGAATAAAGTCCATGTCCAAGCAAAGCCTGGGTACTTGTAGCACAACTGTGAGTAACAATAAAGTCAACTTTATTATCATGCTTCTCCAAATTCTGTCGTCCTTCCTCCATCTCTTCTTCCGATGGTAATTCCTGCTTCCACCAGCTCCAATGATTAATACGAAACGGCAAGTATCCTCTGCTTAATGTGGCATACTTTTTTCAAACTCCGGATCATCCGGTTCCAACACTCCCCCTTCTCTCTCTGTTTCACCTTCGTGACCATCCACATGCTGATTATCTGTTCTGTCCGAGAAGCCAATGTCTATGATGTCTGCATAGGCATTTTTATTTTCCGCAGACTGAGCAAAGTAATCATAAAGGTATTTCCCACATACACCAATCATGCTGCAACAGAGCATGAGAATAATCAATTTCCATTTTTTCACTTGGTGAATCACATTCTTTCAAAACAAAAATGGCAATCCTTTGTAAGAATTACCATTTTTGCACATTTTTTATTTAATTTTTTCGATCATATTATAAACTGCTTGATATGTTAATTGTTCCGACTTAAAGTATCTTCTTAAGAGCCCACCTATTCCCTTTGGAAAATAAAGAAAAGTTTCAATAACCATTTGGGTTTCAGCAGAAAATTTGACCGTCACTATATCCTGTGTATCTTTTGAAGCCACATCTTGTATTGACATTGTTCCGACTGCCTTTACTCCATTAGGTGTAAAATCACCAAATATTATTTTAAACAATCCCAGTTCTTTCAACAAACGCAATACGGCTTTATTTTGTGACGATAAGTCATCAAGCTCAGAAAACTTTTTTCTATTTGCTTGAATATGATTATGATGGCTCCCCATAACTGCCGGAACTATATTGCTGACAGAAATCTCTCCAGATTTTCTTTTTTGTTTCAACTCGTCAATTACTTTATCCTTATCTGAAACTAAGTCATCAATACTTGTGAATCTATGTTGTTTCTGGTACTCGTGGTTTTCGCAATCGCAAAACAGTTCAAAAGTATCCCCAATCTGTTTGCCAGTTTCTTTATGGCCAGTAATGATTTTTGAATCTAACTCGACATTTTTAGTATAACAGGGAACCAACAGAGTACATAACATCTCAAAATAATGATCATCTTCCGCCATTTCCTCATCGTTACGAACTACAAATTCTTGATTTCCGTCACATTCATCAATATCTATATTCTCAACAAATCTTATTAATGCATTACTAAATAAATTATTTAGTTGTATAATTGCACTCTTTAAGTCTCTGTCTTGAATCATTGAAATCTGTATTGGAAATGGCTGTATTGCTCGTTTTTGCATTTTTTCTACCATTCCACTATATACAGCAATGGGAATGCGCTTGCTTTTTTCAGGATATGAAGCAATTTTAATCACCTTCATAAAAAAAGCAATATTGTCACGTATTTCTTGCTCATTTGAAAGTTCAAACATATAAGGATCTATCAATACACTCATGATAGCCCCTTTCTTTCGAATGATGCCTCAAGTATTGAATTTAGTAGCTCTTGTGTTTCGTCTCTGAAATCTTCCGGATAATCAATATTTCCAAAACCAGAAACATTTGCGAAAGTCACTTTTGTTCCACCTTTATTTTGGAAAAAATTCACTGCTGTAGCATCCTGCGAATATTGTTCTTTGACAATATGATATCTAAGCCTTAATAAGAAATACTCACTATGTGTTTCTAAAATAATTTTTCTTCCGTGTTTGCAGAATTCTGTGAACATATCAGCCAAACGACTCTGAGAGTATGGATGTAAATGAAGTTCTGGTTGCTCAAACACCAATATTTCGTTTGGTTCAGATAATAGTACCGAAATCAACACTGGCAATACCTGGCTTGTTCCAATACCAACATTCATAATATCTGATCTGACTTGTTCCATATTCTCTACAGAAACGCTAAACCCAAATGAGTTTCTCTTATCGACATCCACAGCACTCGCAACATTTAAGTGAATCATCCACGCTGCTAAAGCATCTGACAGCGTACATCGTTCTATTCTATCTGGAAGAATATATTCTCTCTCTTTTTTGTTCTCATGTAACAAGACCGATGCAAAATAGGATCCTGTTGGCCCAACATATTTAGGAATTGTTTCAAATCCAATATTATATAAACCTTTTGGTGTTTCTCTAATCGGTCCCACAAAAAAAACTCTAGACAAAATATTTCTTAAAAAGCTTTTATAAAAATCCAAGGCGAACTTAAGCTGCGTAAGATTGTCTTTCTTTCCTCCATCTCTATCGAATAATCTGAACGGATTGCTGCCTAGTTCAAAGATTCCTTCAAAATCTGCTACGTTATGCTCATTATTTAAGTATTCCAATAAATATGCTTCATACTTTGAAATAATATTATCAACACGTTGCATATCATCTAGACCAGAAAGTGCTAATTCTAACATTTTTAAACGAAGTTCTTTAGGTAGAATTCTTGAAATAGCTTCAAATCTAGGAAGTTCCAATTCACCAAATCTATCTAGTAAATCTCCAAGCCTCTTGGCCATCTCACCATGTTCTGACGAAACAGAGTATCTTTCATCCGCATTTGTTTGAATTCTATCCATAAGCTTAAAATAGAAGTTTTCAATTTCATTTAAGCTAACTGGTTGATCAGTCTGTACTGTTGTGATCTTCTTTGTCAAAAGTACTTTTGACAATTCATTCAATAACTCTGCTAATTTATTATTAAACTCAATATCATAATGAATACAATACTCTGCCATCATTAGGTTATTGACCACTGCACTGAATGGACTTCTTTCTTCATTGATATACATATGATGAATATTTCCTACACGTTTGAATGACAAGGTCAAATTTTCATAAATGATGTCTAATCGAGTCAATACAGCAGATATTCCATCATCTGCACGTTCAAAACGCCAAGTTATTCTAAATTCATCATTTTCGACTTCATTCTCTGATTTTTCTGCTTCCTCTAAAACTGCAGCAAGAGAAAAATAATCTTTTGCTGGATCAGAGATTACATCATCAAAATCTCCTAATGCAACATATTTTCCAGATAATAATAGTTCTTCATCCGGACTATTACATTCAATAGTTTGTTTCATAATCAAAAGTGCCTGTAACGCAGTACTCTTTCCGCTGCTATTAGCACCGAGTAATACTGATAAATCAGAAAAATGAATACACTGTTTTTCTGTATATGACTTAAAATTCTCTATCTCTATACTTTTTAATACAATCGCCATGTTTCCCCCTTATACAAAATTCAGTCAACTAAAAAGTTGACTGAAAATATGTTTGTATACTGTTATTTGTGATTCTTATTCCCTTAGAATACGCATTCTTCCAAGGACTTTGTGAATGAGTTAACTCCACTAAATCGTATGCTGTGGATTTTCCATATTCTAACCAAATTGCTTCAAGTGTTTCTTCAACACTTTCATCTGCAATTCTATCACGACCTTCCATCTCCGGAATTTCAGATCTTCCGTACTTTTTAAATGCTTCATATACTCTCTCATTTACTGGTCCGTATTGCCATGCACAAAAATCGTCAGCAAAAGCCGGTTTATTATCCCATACATAACTCCATCCTTGAGCTAAATACAAAAGCTTCTGTAACTTTAATGGAGTGAGAGAATATTTTTTCCTTCCGTATGATAAGAATATCAAATAACGTGCTGCATCCAATATATCAACCATCGGCTCCCTCCTTTTCCTTCACATGCATTTCACTACAATCGGCATCTGACAAAGCTGAACATTATACACATATTTTACAAATTGTCAAGTCTTTTGCTTGTTACAGTATAACAAAGATATATTTTTTTTGCAATTACCTCTTGACTTTTTTGAAACATATATTTTTCTTTCTCATATTATATATCATATTCCAAAGAAATACATCCTACTTATAGTATAATACCCAAAAGCAAAAAGTATTACTCATATTTATGAATTAAAACATACTTCCCAAATAGTCTTTACAATTCCTGCCCTTTATCCTTCTTCACCGCCTTATTCACAGCCTTCTCTGCTTTCTTCGCAGCACTCTGCTGTTTCTTTTCTCCCAGGCGTTCATGAATACTCTTCTTGGCAGCTTTTGTTTCTGCTTTTTCCTTCTCGAGACGGGATGCACGTTTTTCCGCATTTTCCATGACCGCTTCCTTGCGATCATAATGCTGGACGTGATCGGATAAGCAATCCTCTCTGGATACTTCTGTCCGGTTAATCTGCTGTACCATGGCAGAAAGTTCTTTCAACTCAATATCCACAGCTTCCGGCACTACAATCACCTCATGACAACTGGAAGGAAGGATATAGAAATCGCCTCCTACGATTTCTCCGATCTGCTGCATAATATTTCCCTGAAGGATTAATCCGGCACCATCGATCTTAACACCATTGGTAAGGCAGTACATCCCCATACCGGCTCCCTGATCAGGATTACCATCTAAAAGGTTCTTCGGTTCTGCACCAAACATCATGCTCTCCATCATACTACCCATGTCACAGAACATCGGATTACGATTCATATCTGCAGCCAAAGCATCCTGATGGAGCTGATCCACGCTGACTCCCCACGTCTTAAGAAGATCCTGAGTGACTGCCATACTGGCCGTTCCCTCTTCTGTTTCCTGAAGATTGACATGATAAGTGGCAGAAAAATCACTGTGCTCTGTGTGCACAAGATTGGAAAGTCTTTCCTGATTCTCCTGTGTATCACAAAGACGAATCTGGAGACTTTCCTTTACAACGTCATAATTCATAAGCTTCTGTGTCACCTCCGGACCAATTCCCGGCGTGTCGTATTCAATACGCATATCTGCGATATCTCCTACAATCTCGTCGATATTTTTTCCGTTCTGGTAATCGTTCCAGAAGTTCTCAATATAAATATTCGGTACCACATGCTCACCAGGCCTTGCAATGGAAATGCCGGTAAGATGTGTATCATTGTTTTTTATCACCTCATTGAAAGTGATTTTCGCATCTGCATAACTCTCAGGCAGAAAATCCTTAATGGTCTCCTGCAGATACTGCTGAAATTCTTTTCTGTTCATCATATGTTACTACCCCCTTCTGATCATGTGACGGTTCGGAAGTTTTCTGGAAATTGCTCTTTCCGCCAGTTTCTGATAAGCCTTCATACGGCTTACTACCTTCATTTCGCTCTCATGCATATTCTTTTTATTCTCGGTTTTTCCCATAGTTCTCATAGATAAATCCTCCTCGATTGTTGTATTGATTATGTTCAAAATGTCCTTTCAGACTTTTGGAAAAATGTTCGACAGTGTCGAATGAATTGAAAAAGGCACCCTCTGGAATAATTCCAGAGAGCACCTTCATTGATTTAGGATCAGATACTTCTTAGTCCTCTTTCTTATTCAGTTTTTTCTTCTTTCTGCTTCCAAAAAGAATACCGGCTACCATACTACCCGCAGCCAGCATAAGTGCGATTGGAAGCCAGAGATTTGTGTCATCTCCTGTTTTGGGATTGCTTCCCGGAGTGCTAGGAGTGCCAGGATTTTCAGGAGTCTTTTCCTTATTGGTCAGGTTCTTTGTCACCTCAATGATCGGTGTGTTCTGATCCACATATTCAAACACGATCTCGTGCTGTGTGGTATCGAGAGTATAACCGTCAAGGGCCTTTGTCTCTACCAGATAATACTTGATCGGATCACCAAATTCACCGTTTTTGTAAGTAGCGATCTCATAGAGGCTGCTTTCTGCATGACCGGCTGCATCTGTCACAAGCTTCTCAAGTACTTTGCCATCACTGTCGCGGAGTTCGAATTCTACACCTTTCATTGGTTCTTCGTTATCTGCATCCGTTTTATTGATGATGACCTTAACCCTACCGCTTCTCGGAATAATTCTGCGATGACAGCCTTCATATTATTTCCGAATTCTTCTATATTTTCCGGATGATCAGGCTTAATTAAAACAGCGTCCACATCACTTTCGCTTATGGAATCATCGCTTAATACTTTATACTGTTCATAAACAAACTGCTGTTCCTTCTCTGGAAGTTTTGTGTATTCCCAAATCATACGAACGACATTTCCATCCAGTTCTTCTGGAATTGGCGGTAACTGAATATATTTTTCTTTTTCCATCTTCTCAACCTCCGATAATAAATCTTCCGACACAGTCTCTTGCTTCCGTCACAAGTACCAGGATAAAAGCTCCTGCAGCCAATACTCCTGCCAGCATGAATTCAGCAACTCCCAAAAGAATATAATTCATGAACTGGGTGCGGTACCAGATGAAGGTACACACAAGCATTGCTCCAAGAAGCAGTCCAACAACACCCTTTGCCACGCAGTAGAGATTAACTACTGCGCTGACACATACTCCGATAAAAGCAAGAATCAGCCATACCGGAATAAGTAAAATTCTTCCAATAAGTTTTAAGATAATTAAAATCACTCTCATAAATTCTCCTTTCAGCCAGCAAACCGTGGCATATCTGCATTTACTTCAGCTCTGTAGTAACCCTCAATAGTCGTCGGTGCATTAAACAAAGTGGCCAGTAAATATTTCTTGATGTTTTTGACTTTCGTCGTGTTTCCTCTCATACAACTGAGTACATAATCAATGTGCATGTAATTCAGCTTCAGGAATTTGCTTTTTACCAAAGCCGCCGGATATTTTTCACTGGCAATCAGAATTGTCTCACTCTGACTTACCACTGTTTCCAGAATCAGTTCGAAAATCCCCTGTATCAGTTCTTCATCAAACTTGTTTGCCTGAAGCAATGCATCGTACTCGATGTTATCCTTGATGATTTTTTCATAAGCTTTGATGATACCTTCCGGGCTCGGATCGCATCTCATCGCATCGCCATCTGCAGATAAGATATGATTCGATTTAGTATGACTTTGATAAATATTATTCGTATTAGTCTTATTATTTAGAGGTGCTGATTCCGGCACCACCAGAGGTGTCGATTTGGTAACCTCAGAGGTATCGGTTTCGGCACCTTTTGAGGTGCATTTTACTCCATCAGAGGTACGAAAATCCGTACTTCTGGAAAGTATCTGTTTTCCTGCAGAAGTTCCGCTTTCGATACTTCTGGAATAATCTTTCCGGATCAGAAAGCTCTTCACATAAATGATACTCGGAAGTCCAAATCCTCTCTTTTTCTTCTGTACCAGCCCGAAGGTTTCAAGTTCTGCCAGATAATCCATGGCTTTTCTCTTGGAAAATCCCAGATCTGACTGAATCTCCGATATCTGATAGATGATATACACTCGGTTCTCTTCATCGAACCATCCATTCTTCATGGATAAGGACATGCGGTCCAGAAGTACCGAATACAGCATCTTGGACTGCAGTGTTAATGAGGAAAATATTCCCTCCGTTAGCAGCATTCTTGGTATCCGTATAAAACTGAACTGGTCAGCTTGGGATCCATAGTAATAATCGAATTCCATATTACTCAGACTCCTTTCCCTGACTCCATTGCTCCAGAAGTTCCACAATAACACTTCTCATATCTTCTTCCGTATAATCGGATGGAAAATACTTTCTCAGCTTCTTCTCTGAAATCAGATTTTTGGTACTTGGAGTTCTGCCCGGCTGGCTATCATTAAGGATAGCTATCAGCTTACCTTCTGTCATGATCCCGGTTTTGCATGCTTCTCTCAGTAATGCAATCTGCTTCGGTTTTACCAGACCATTATCTCTGATGTACTCAAACAGCCACTTCTGGATTTCTTTATCTAAATAGGAAATCTCAACTGCAGAAGTAAATGGAATCCTCTTCAAATCCAGATATTCAAGCAGCTCAGGAATCAATTCTGTCAGACGGATATATCTCTGAATACTACGGGCACTTTCTCCAGTCTGTTCAGCCATAGCTTCATCATCTGTCATCTCTCTGATAATAGAAGGAATTGCAGTAAGTCCTGCCAATTCTGCAGCATGCAGTCTTCTGTGACCGGAGATCATTTCATATGTATCCATGCCTGTTGGCCGGATCAAAACCGGTGATAATACACCGTTTACCTTTATACTTTCCACCAGTTCCTGCATCTTCTCATCGTCAACAACTTTGAAGGGATGACCCTTAAAACCAGAAATCTTATAGATTTCAATATCCATAGCCGCTTCTTCATTTACTACACCGAGCAGTTCCTCCACACTCTTGAAATTTAATCTCTCGCTCATCTTACTTGCCATCGTTCAACACCTCCTTTGTCAATTCTTTATAAGCAGTAGCGACTTTACAATTTACACAGTGCCCATATATGCTGATTCCTTCCGCACTGGCTTCTGCAGCCTTTACCGATATTGGAATCACACTTTCAAAAATTGGAATATTGGTTCCATAGGTTTCTCTAACTTTGGTAGAAACATCCTTCGCATAATTGGTTCTGTAATCTACCATGGTAAGAAGGATTCCTTCAATAATCAGTCGTCTGTTCAATCGTCTCTTTACCATGGAGATGGTTTTGATCAGCTGCTGAAGACCCTTGACCGGAAGGTATGCAGCCTGAACCGGAATCAGCACGGAATCCGAAGCAACCAGAGCATTGATCGTCATAGTTCCAAGGGATGGCATGCAGTCAATAATGATATAGTCGTATTGCTCTCTCTGCATTTCGATGTATTCCCGCATGATCATCTCTCTGCTCATCACATTGGCCAGAGTCAGTTCCATAACGGACAATTCGATATTACCTGGAAGCAGATCCACCCCTTCCTCTTGGTGATAAATACCTTCTTCCGGATCGATATTCTTCTCATTTACGATATTCATAAGAATTGTTGCCAGTGTTGTCTTAATCTCATCCGGCTCCCCGATACCAAGACTGGCACTTAGAGAACCCTGCGGATCCGCGTCAATCAAAAGCACCTTCTTGCCTTCTCTTGCCAATCCAATGCCTAAATTCACTGCTGTGGTAGTCTTGCCGACTCCGCCTTTCTGGTTTGCGATAGAAATAACCTTACACATTTTTCTTTTCCTCCTTCTTTCTCTGGCGTTCTTTGCGTTTATAATCTTTCTCTAAAAGTGCGATAATCTCTTCCTTCATTTGCTCGACACTGTAATACCGTGGGAAGTATTTATACATTTGAGAGTTCTTGAAGATGACTCTGCTCATATCTGACTTCTTGATTTCACTCAGGATCTCATTGATTTTCTGCTGGGTCAGCTTCTTTTCCTGGCTCAAAGCCTTGATCCGCTTGGCCTGAGATACAGAAGGAGCTGCCTGTGCGTAATCCATACCGTTCAGTACCCATTTCTGCGCAATTTCAGATAAAAAGGAGAGTTCCACCGCCGGATTAAAGGAGATTTTTCCCTCATCCAGCATATCCAGTAACTCCGGAACCAATAATGTCAGGCGAATATACCTGAGTACCTGCCTTGGACTTTCACCAGTTTCCTTTCCAATCAGCTGAATGGTCTTGGTTCCCTTGATGGATTCCAGCTGTCCTTCCTGGGTTCTTCTTCGTTTTCCTGTCTTACGTTTCATCGCTTCATTCTTCATGTAGTAAGCAAAGGCCTTCTCACTGAACAGGATCTTGTCCCGATGCAGATTGGAGTCCACCATGGAAATGATTGAATCCTCTTCTTTCATGTATCGAATGATCACCGGTACCTGGGTATATCCAAGTTTCTCGGCACAATATTTTCTTCGATGTCCCGAGACGATCTGATAGACGCCTTCTCTCGTCGGCATCACGATCAGCGGATTCATAATTCCATACCGCTCAATACTTTCCATGAGCTGTGCCATGGCTTCATCCTCCTTCACTTTGAATGGATGATTCTCAAATGGCCTTAATCTCTCCAGTCCGATCTCTACGACCTTCTCAACCCCAGGATGAAACAGTTGCTTTTCTTCGCCCGGATTGCTGCTCGCATTCTTTTTGCAATTCATTAGAATTCCCTCCTTTTTTGGCTATTTAAATGCAAATAAAAATGCCCATTCACGAGACCATTTACAGATCTGTGAATGAGCATTTTCATTCGATAACTTATATAGAGTTGTCATTCAATGAATTTTTGCTAAGAAAGTACTGATTTTAACAATACTTAACGCTAACCATACTGGCGAAAACAGCATCGTCGCCATAATTTCTTAGAAGAATTCATTTTCATGTTTTGGAAATAGGTACTTTTTCGTTGGGAAAATTTCTTTGCCCGAGTCCCCATTTCGTTTGCAATTCCGAGGGTAAAATGGAGTGATTTTATACGTTACAAAGACAAATCGGAATGATTTCGCAATTTCTGCTAATCATTCCGATGCCCACCGTCGACAAGAGGATTTGAACCTCCGACCCTTCGCTTAGGAGGCGAATGCTCTATCCAGCTGAGCTATGCCGACATACGATTTTTGGCTTAAAATCAAGGTTTTTCAGCCTTTTCGGCCTCCCGGATCGGTGACCGATTTTTTCTATTTTCAGCCGATATTTTTTTCGGCGAAAATGCTATTTGCGTCCTCTGTAGCACTTGGCTTTTCTAATCAAAATTCTCAGTACCGAATTGCCATCGACACCTGAGTACTTTTCAATAGTTCTCAGTACAGATCCCCCCTTAGGAGGCGGATGCTCTATCCTGCTGAGCTATGACGACACATACTATAAACTCTTGTGTTCATTTATCTAAAGGACACATAAAGTATATTACTATATTTTTTTATAAATTACAAGTATATTTTATAAGATGTTTCACGTGAAACATCTCCAGGTGAATTGTTTCACGTGAAACATTTATGTTTTTTACTTAATCATTACAGATACTTTTTCAGAAATGTAATTCTCCCTGCAGCCATATAACGCCCTTAAACCTCCGGCCAATCTGTGGTTCTCCCAACAGATCTTCTTTGTTAATGCAGACATCAAATTGCATATCATTACAATCCAGAGTCAGCTGATATATTTCTTCTCCTGTAATAATATTCTTAAACGGCATATAATCCAGGATTTCACCCATTACACTATATTGATCACATACCATCCCATAAGGCATAAAATAAGAATCCACTATCGTAAAAATATCATCTGTGACTATTCTCTGCGAAATCATAGAATATGTATCCATATCCTCCATTGTGAGACTTTCCATAGCCTCCTCATCGCCATTTCTGGCTGCTGCAATGAGATGATTTCTGTTTTTGGTCAATTCCCGTTCTATTTTTACTGCTTCTTTATCTTTTTCCACAGGTAACAGAATTTTTCCTTCCCTCGCCAGCCCGGAAAGAGTTAAAGGCTGGCTGTTGGGAAGCATACTGCCTTCATATTGCCACTGCATATATTCGGCAGCATTCTGAAGATAAAAAATTAATGTGACTCCTATTCTCAGATCATCACAGGCAGCTGCAAAAGATTCTTTATCTGCATGTTTTTCAACAGATACGCTTTCCTGTGTAGTAATACCTGATCCTCTGAAATAAGGAAAATAATAATCCACGTGGAACACATCATCCTCATCATACTGTCCACAGACTGTAATTCCACAATCACATCCATAATTTTTTTTAAATTCGGCAAATATACCATCCGTATAATTTTCTACTACTTTTTTCTCATCGTAGTTTTCTACTACATCCATGACAATCTGCCTGATACTGCTTCTTTTGGTGATCTTAGAAAAGCCGATTGCTCTCAGGTAACTGTGCATAAGAACACCTCCTCAAAAGGCTCCTTCTTATTAGGCACGAGTCTTTTTCTCAATTTTTGTCATTCCGCCCATGTATGGCTGAAGAGCCTTAGGAATATTTACAGAACCATCTGCATTCAGATTGTTTTCCAGGAAAGCGATCAGCATTCTTGGCGGTGCTACAACTGTATTATTTAATGTGTGAGCAAGATATTTCTTGCCATCTTTTCCATTTACACGGATTTTCAGACGACGAGCCTGTGCATCACCCAGGTTAGAACAGCTTCCTACCTCAAAATACTTCTTCTGACGTGGAGACCATGCTTCTACATCCAAAGATTTTACTTTAAGGTCTGCCAGGTCACCGGAGCAGCATTCCAGTGTACGTACCGGAATGTCCAGAGAACGGAACAGATCAACTGTATTCTGCCATAATTTATCAAACCACATTGGGCTCTCCTCTGGTCTGCAGACTACGATCATTTCCTGTTTTTCAAACTGGTGAATACGGTAAACGCCTCTTTCCTCCAGTCCATGAGCACCTTTTTCCTTACGGAAGCAAGGAGAATAGCTGGTCAGAGTCTTTGGAAGTTCTTCCTCAGGAATAATCTGGTCAATAAATTTACCGATCATAGAATGTTCACTGGTACCGATCAGATATAAATCCTCTCCTTCAATTTTATACATCATAGCATCCATCTCTGCAAAGCTCATAACACCTGTTACAACATTGCTTCGGATCATAAACGGTGGTACACAGTAAGTAAATCCTCTGTTGATCATGAAGTCACGGGCATAAGAGATAACAGCAGAATGAAGTCTTGCAATATCTCCCATTAAGTAATAGAATCCATTACCAGCCACACGTCTTGCACTGTCCAGATCAATGCCATCAAAGTTTTCCATAATTTCTGTATGATAGGGAACTTCAAAATCCGGAACTACCGGCTCTCCAAATTTTTCAATTTCCACATTTTCACTATCATCCTTACCAATCGGTACAGATGGATCAATAATGTTCGGGATTACCATCATATTCTTCAGAAGTTCTTCTTCTACTTCCTTCTCTCTGGCAGAAAGCTCTTCAATACGGCTTCCGGAAGCAGCTACCTGTCTTTTTACTTCTTCAGCTTCTTCTTTCTTTCCCTGTGCCATTAATGCACCAATCTGTTTGGAAGTTTTATTTCTCTCTGCGCGAAGTGCCTCTACTTCCTGTTTAATCTCTCTGTTTTCTTTATCCAGTTCCAGAACCTTATCTACCAGCTCCAGCTTGTTATCCTGAAATTTATTGCGGATATTCTGTTTTACAATCTCCGGATTTTCTCTCACAAATTTGATATCTAACATTTTGTTCCTCCTGTAAATATGTAACTATTCATATTTATTATTTCTTTTTTTCTTATTTTTAAACAATATATCAATTCTCTTCCATGTCTCCCAGGCCAAAGTTTACAGCTTTTCTAAGTGCCTCTACCTCTTCCTGGCTTAACATAACATAAGACTCACCTTTTACAATTTCCTTCAGATAAAGGAAACAGTTATCACGGCTGTGGACTGCATTCAAAATCAATCCCGTATTATCCTTATCCAGTAATGCAAGAGCAAAGCTTAGTTTTCCCCCTACATCATCAAAGGCATCATACTTTTCCACACCATATTTACTGAACATTTTCTCCAGATTTTTCTTGATAAAAAGGATATCGTGTTCATGATCTTCCTTTGCCTCATAGAGCTTATCAATCTGGGCAAATTTTCTCACAAATATTTTTTCCAGGGATTGTGCATCACTGCCCTTCATAAACGTTTTATATTTTCGTTCCAGGCGGCTCAGCCTCATACTGCTGCTTGCACTTTTTACCAGCAGAAAAATAGTCAAAACCAGCAGTATGATAATAATAATTCCAGGATCAATCCCCAGGTTGTCAAAAATACTACTCATATCACTGACTCTCCTTAATTTATAGACTCAAACAGATCTATAATTCTTTCCAGTTCATCCTTGGAATAATATTCAATCTCAATTTTGCCTTTATCATTTTTCTTTCTGTGAATCAGCACTCTGGTTCCCATGATTCCCTTCATTTTTTCTTCCAGGCTTTCATAGATTGCATCTTCAGCAGTAGTTGTTTTCTGTTTCTTTTCTTTTTGAGGATTTAGAATGCGTTTTACCAATGATTCTGTTTCACGCACACTTAATTTTTCATCAAACACCCTCATTGCTACTGTTTCCTGCTTTTCTTTATCAGAAATAGCCAATATTGCCCTGGCATGTCCGGCAGTGATCATTTCATCTATCAACATCTGCTGAACTTTTGCACTAAGTTTCAAGAGACGCATGGAATTAGTAACCGCTGTACGACTCTTTCCTACTCTGTCAGCAATTTCATCCTGTTTCAAATGAAATTCATCCATCAGCCTTTTATATGCCATTGCCTCTTCAACAGGATTCAGATCCTCTCTCTGTATATTTTCAATCAGAGAAATTTCAACCAGTTCCTGAGCAGAAAATTCTTTTACTATAACCGGTACTTCTTTCAAGCCGGCAAGCTTTGCAGCTCTCCACCGTCTTTCGCCTGCAATAATTTCATAATAGTCTTTTTTATCGGACACTAGCAGCGGTTGAAGTACCCCATACTGTTTAATGGACTCTGAAAGTTCCAATAATGCATCTTCATCAAACTGTTTCCGTGGTTGATTCCTGTTTGGTTCCACATTTGATATCTTTACCATCATTGCTGTTTTTTTCTGATTTGATGATTCGTTTTTCTGGTCCGCTTTTACAGACATTTCTGCTTTTTTAGTGGGTTTAGTGACTGGTTTCCTTACATTTTCTCTACTGACAGGTGTTTTTTCCGGAAATAATGCATCCAAGCCTCTGCCAAGCCCATTTTTTCTACCTGCCATTAATCGTCCTCCCTGTTGATAACTTCTTCTGCCAGAAGGCGATAACTTTCTGCTCCTGATGATCTGGGATCATAAATTGTTATAGGCTGTCCATAACTGGGAGCTTCCGCCAGTCTGACATTTCTAGGAATAATTGTTTTGTAAATATTCTGATTGAGATTTTCTTTCACATTCTCAACAACCTGAAGTGACAGATTTGTACGGGCATCATACATGGTAAATACAACACCTTCCATTTTCAGGCGCTTATTCAATCTTTCCTTCACTAAATCTATGGTATGAATAAGCTGTGAAAGTCCCTCTAATGCATAATATTCGCACTGAATAGGTACTAACACGGAGGTAGCTGCTGTAAGAGCATTGATTGTCAACATATTCAAGGATGGCGGGCAATCTAAAATAATATAATCATATTTACGTCTTAGCTTATCCGTAATCCCCTTTAATATGTACTCTTTGTTATCAATGCCTACCAATTCGATTTCTGCACCAGAAAGATTAACATTGGACGGAATCAGATCTACATTTTCTACTACATCTTTAATAATTGTATTCTTTGCTTCTGCTTCTCCCAGTAAAAGTTCATACAATGTATTCTCTGGGGAATTTTTATCCACACCCAATCCACTGGTAGTGTTCCCCTGAGGATCTATATCAATTGTAAGTACCTTTTTCCCCTTTTCTGCGAGGCAGGCTGAAAGATTAATTGCAGTTGTAGATTTTCCCACTCCGCCTTTCTGATTGGCAACTGCTATAATTCTTCCCAATTGTATTCCTCCTTTATGAGGTTATTGTTATAACATACTTTTGTACATTATGCAGATTCATTATAACACTTTTACTATAATCATGCCACATAATGTTTCACGTGAAACATAAAAAATATAGTTTAATTTTTATAAATGTAACATTTTTTCATCACATAGAATCTTATATTAACTTGTAAATTCTTTGTTTTTGGCGTATAATATATTTATATTTTTATATTTGTCACACAAAGCAAATGCCCATATAAAGGAGGCAGACTATGAATAAAAACAAGCACAAAATTATAACATTTGCTGCTCTTATGACTGTTGCCACTATTGTGATTCATTTTATAAACCGTACAATTGCAGCTGCGGCACAATTAAAACAATTGCTCGGAATTACCCACAGTAAATATTTTGAATGGCGTTTTGGAAATATTTATTATACAAAAAAAGGTGATGGTAAACCAATTCTGTTAATTCATGATACATTACCTGGTGCCTCCGGTTACGAATGGTCTGAAATCGAAGAAAAACTGGCTGAAGATCATACTGTATATACCGTTGATCTTTTAGGTTGCGGACGTTCTGATAAACCAGGAATTACTTATACTAATTTTGTATATGTGCAGATGATCTGTGACTTTATTAGAAAGATAATCGGGCAGAAAACCGATATTATTGCCAGTGGCTTTTCAAGTTCCTTTGTCATTATGGCTTGTCACAACGAAAAAGAATTATTTAACAAAATTATGCTTGTAAATCCACCAAGCCCTGATTGCCTGAGACAGATGCCAACAAGAAGAGATCATTTATTAAAACTGGCTCTTGAGATTCCTGTTTTTGGAACTTTAATCTACCATATGATTGTCTCAAAGGAAAATGTAGCCAATTTATTTGTCGAAAAGATGTACTATAATCCATTTCATGTAAATACCCAGATGGAAGATGCTTATTATGAAGCATCTCACAGCGGTGGCTGTTATGCCAAATATTTTTATTCTAGCATGATTTCTAAATATATGAATATAAATATCAGTCATGCAGTGAAATCTCTGGATAACAGTATTTATATCGTGGAAGGTGAATCCGAACCAAATGGCAAATCAATTATGAATGAATATCTCACAGATAATCCTGCAATTGAGACTGCAATTATCAATGAATCCAAACATATTCCTCAGATTGAAAATCCCGAAGAATTTCTGGAACAGATTCTGATTTTCTTTTAAAAAAAGATCCTCTGACTTATTTGTCAGGGGATCTTTTTTTTCTAATTTTCTGTACCTGTCAGTGTTTCAAATGCTGTAAACAATTCTTTCACTGTCATCTTATTTACCAGATATATCTTACTGTCTACCTTTACTGCATAATAATTCGTATCATAGCTATAATACTCTGCTTCCAGTTTATTTCCGTCTTCTTTTATAAATGTAACTGTCATTTCCGGATCTGTTTCAGGCTTAAATTCGTCTGTAAGTCTCTTCTGTGCAGCCAGATTAATCAGTTTATTATAAAATGTTGTAAACTGCGTTTCATCCACTTCTGACCCATCCAGTTTATAAGTAACAGTCTCTTTTTCATTTCCATCATCATCTTCAGATGTTTCACGTGAAACATTTACATCATAATCACTGCCCTTATAATTTACCTTCACTTCTTTCAGATCATTGGTTGAAACATAATTTACTGTCATATCCCAGAAGTCTTCCTCGGCTTTATCTGTAAGTGCAGATAAAGTATCATCAGACATAGCGTAAACCTGATCACTATCATTTACCATCACATATCTGTTACTGTCATCTGCCTCTTTACCCACCGCAATCACCAGTTGCTTATTCTCTACATTTTTTTCTGACTCTTCAGAATCCGATGCATTTGTATCATCTGATGTATCTTCACTATCCGCAGCCTCACCCTGAGTCTCATCTGTTGTTTCAGTTGAACTATCCGCTGATGTATCAGAAGAATCTGCATCCTCATGCTCTTCCGTATAATCAACTGTGATAACCGCATATGGATCATCCAATCCATAAGTGCTCTTATCTTTACACTTGTAATCTACGAAAGAATTATATGCCATGCTTCCAAAAGAGGTTGTCAGAGAACTAACAGTGGCTGTATCTGCTTTTTCCTCATCTCCATCCCCTTTAACTGTCCACAGATTTGTATTCGTATTTTTAGAAAGTTCATAGGACTTATCACCTTTTACAGTGATTTTATTTATATTATCTGTATCAGATATCACCGGAAAATCTTCCATCTGTGCGTAATCATATAATGTTTTTGTAAAAGGCTCTATACAAGAGGATTCCACCATATAAACTGTACTCTTATCATCATCCTTATATACATAATATTGACTTGTGGATGAATTTTCATCACCTACATATAACGTAGTTGTCTTTTCCTCAGTTTCTTTATCCTCTGATTTTTCTGATTCACAGGTAATCTTTATGGTATTGGAGGGTGAATCCAGACCATATTCTGCCAGATCATCCACATCACTAAGCACTCTGTCTGATTCTATCGATGTCAATGCAGAAGCTGCATCTGACAGAGTAGTCTGGTTTACAGGAAAATCCTCTTCATCCTTTTTAACCCAGTCGTCATCCTTTTTTTCAAAAGTAGTTTCTTTCTCATCCACTAAGAAATCCAAAGATTTAATATCATCTGCTGATGCTGTAAAAACACTTGTTTTCTCGCTTTCCTCTTCTGATTCTTCTTTTGCCTCCTGTTTGGCTACGAAGGTTTTAACACCTGCGTAGCCGCCGCAGCAGACAGCAAGAACAGCAACTGCAATGATCATTTTAACAGTTTTATTCTTCATTTAAGCCTTTCTCCTCTTTATCCAAACAACAAATCCAATAACAAGGAAGATTCCAGGAATTAATGCAATGGTGCAAATCTTCCAGAATGCTGCATCATAATCAGTAATTGTCAGGTAAGATACTTCCAGGCTCTTGGAAGGAATTGATACACTGGCGCTTTCCTCTGTATCTGTCATCCATTTCAAAGACTCCATGATCAGTTTCTCATTTCCGCCGGATACCATCTGATTTGTCTGCGAATCCATCAGATTAGAAGTAGAATAGTAGACGATCTGTGTCTCTTTGTCATCATCCAGACTTTCTGTAATACTAACACCCAGATCAAATGGGCCTTCTACATCTCCATCCTCTTTTTCAATGGTATTACTGTTAAGATCAGTTTTTGAATATGCCTGATCAGAAGTTGTCAGTATACTTTCTATTTTCACTGTATCACGTACATCATCCAGTTGTTTAATGCCCTGCGCATATGGTGCAAGTACATAGTAACCGGCAGAAGCAGTCTCAGAGCTTGCATCTGTACTGTTAATAGTCGGAACCAGATAATATGGCATCTGCATTGCATAATGCTGATTGTCTCCCTCAAATACCACACCCTCTGTTCTCTGTACACCATAGTTTTCCAGGATTGCATCAAAATTTGGCATATCTTCTGTTGTATAATCGGAGAAAATTATTGCTTTTCCGCCGTTTTCAAGATATTCAATAATCGCATCCTTCTCGTCAGAGGAAAAATCTGTAGAAGGTGAGTCAATAAAGAGACAGTCTGCATCATCCGGAACACTTCCCTCTGTAAGCAGATTTAAGGATTTAATATCCATATTTGCCTTCTCAATATCCTCTTTAATAGAAGAATCCATATCTTTCTCACCATGGCCTTCTACTGTATATAAAACAGGCAGATTTTCTGAGGTTACATATCCTATTGCACTTGTGATCTGACCTTCACCATCAAAGCCTGTAGTCTGAGAGCTATAAGTCTGATAATCAATAGATGTCTCATAAATATTGTTATAATCAATTACCTTATTTCTATCTCCACAAACAACAATAAGACTGTTAGCAGAAAGATCATCGCTGGTATACTGTGAAACAAATTTAGGATTTACTACCGGATCCTTCTGCTCTACCTTAATATGCTTGGATTCATCTTCATATTTTTTCAGCAGACTGGAGATATTTTCATCTTCAGATCCGCTCTGTGCGATCTGATAAATCGTTACGTCTTTCTCCAGGTCCTTCAGCATTTTCTTGGTCTCATCACCGATACTGTACAGTTTCTGGCTGCTGATATCAATTTCTGAATATTTAGATGGAATCGTGCTTACAATCATGTTTATAACAATAACAACTGCAATAAAAATCACAGACATAACCATGGTATACGAACCATTTTTTATGTGCTTTTTACTGATCGTTCCTATCAGTTTCTTCTTATCAAATTTGTTATGGTTTTTGTTTTTCATTTTTTCCTTCAGTTTCATTCCTGTCACCTCCTAATTCCAACGTCTCTTTGATATAGACTGCATTGTAAGGAATAAGCAGATTGCAATCACTGAAAGGAAATATACAATACCTTTAATATCAAAAATATTACTTGTGAAATTATCAAAGTGTCCACTCAGGTTAAATATATTTAATACTTTCTGGATTCCACCCTCGAACACGCTTGATTTAACTACATATATAACAACAAGAATTACTTCTCCTATTACAGCTGCAATTGCTGAAATCAGTGCATTTTTGATCATCGTATAAAGAATGATCGCTGCTGCCAGAATCAGCAATCCAAAAGTAACGCAGGTAGACATAGATGTTTTGGAGAAAAAGGAAGAAATACCATTCATCATATAAAAAGCAAACAAAAGTACAAATGTAAGTACTGCTGCAATGACCTGGCTTTCTGTCAGAGCTGACATAAATACACCAATCGCAATATTCGCACATCCCAGAAGGAAAAATCCAAGGATTGCCGTATAAGCAGATCCAAAAGCTACCGTGCCAAATTTTGACATAATTAACGGATAAATACACATTACAAGGATGGGAATTGCATAGACCGTTACCAGCGCCAGATACTTGCCAATTACAATATTACCTACAGAAACAGGAGCTGTAAGAAGCAGCTGATCTGTTTTCTGTTTTCTTTCCTCAGCAAGTACACGCATAGTCAGGATCGGTACTCCGATCAAAAATACAAATGTAACCGCACTTAATGTATATTCAAATTTAGGATATGCAGCAGAAAGCTGATATGCTGAAAAATAAATTCCCGTCAACACCAGGATAAAAAAGATAAACAGATATCCAACCATTGATGTCAGGTAACTTTTCAGCTCTCTTTTATAAATTGCTGTCATGATTCTTTTCCCCCTTCATCTTTTTTCTGTGTATCTTTTTCCACAGCTTCTGTCTTTATTTTGTCATCATCCCCTGAATTATGAATCTCCTCTTTCGCACTTTCAGACACCTCAGATACCGGTTTATCAGATGCTGTAAGCTCAAGGAAAATTTCCTCGAGAGATACTTTCTTTGACTTCATTTCATAAATAGGACAATTCAGCTGTGCCATCTTATAGAAGACACTTTCTCTCACATCATTCTGCTCTTCTGTAGAAATATTTACATTCCAGAGATTTTGTTTATCATCATGCTTCAGAGATACTGTATCAATTCCTTCTATCTCCTTTAAGCCCTGCTCAATAGCTGTTTTATCACCTTTAATGAGCATATCAAGGGTATTGGAACCTTCTGCAAGCTTGCCAAGATTCTCAGGTGTATCACTTGCCACAAGCTTTCCATGGGAAATGATCAATACATAATCGCATACTGCACTTACCTCTGAAAGTATATGTGAACTAAGGATCACAGTATGTTTTTTCTTCAAATTTTTAATCAATGTTCTTATTTCTATGATCTGCTTAGGATCAAGACCTACTGTAGGTTCATCCAGAATAATCACCTCTGGATATCCCATAATAGCCTCTGCCAGCCCCACTCTCTGGCGGTAACCCTTGGACAGGTTTTTGATCAGACGATTTCTCATGTCAGATATTTTTACCATATCCATTACTTCTTCTATCATAGATGCTTTTTTATCTTTAGGAATTTTCTTAAGATCTGCCACAAATTTCATATATTCCAGAACGGTCATATCGAAATAGAGAGGTGGCTGTTCCGGCAGGTAACCAATACATTTTTTTGCCTCTTCAGGCTCATCCAGGATATCATGTCCATCAATAGTAACCGTACCTTCTGTAGATGCAATGTATCCTGTGATCATATTCATTGTAGTTGATTTTCCTGCACCGTTAGGGCCCAGAAATCCGTAGATTTTTCCTTTCTCTATTTTAAAAGAAAGGTGGTCAACTGCCGTATGGTCGCCATATTTTTTGACCAGATTGTTTACTTCAATCAAATTACTCTCCTCCTTATTATTCAATAAATAGAGAATGTCCTCAGGTGAAACAGAGAATGGGGGAACCCGAGGACATCTCTATGGAGAATAGTTTATGACGAAGTTGTGATGAAAATAGGTTGAAAATGTGTTTATTTTGTGATGTTTATGTGGATAACTTTATTCAACTATCCTATATTTTTATTTCTTTTCTGAATTTTTTTATGAAAGCGGTGTTTTTAGTGGTGTACCCGCTTTGCGCGGATAAGCCTTTGGAGTTGATTTTATTTTTTTGACAGGAATCAAGGAGCGAGATATTTCCGTATCAGGAAGATTAAAATAAGTGATTTCCTGCAAATCCCCACCAAGTATTTTTATAGCCTTTTCCGCCTGTCTGGTCTCTTCCTGAACTGTTCCGGACTTATAGGAGATAAAACTTCCTCCTTTTTTTACATAGGGGAGACAATATTCAGACAACGTAGCCAGATTGGAAACAGCTCTGGATACACAAAGATCATATTGCTCGCGATATTCTTTATTTCTGGCATATTCTTCAGCTCTTCCATGAATTGCTGTAATATCTGTAAGTCCTAAAAGCTGGAAACTCTCTTCCAGAAAATTCACACGTTTTTTTAAAGAGTCCAATAAACAGGCCTGTAAATGTGGGAATGCGATTTTTAACGGAACTCCCGGAAATCCGGCTCCAGTTCCTATATCTATCATTGTTTTTACCTTTGTCATATCTATGCTTTTAACACAGGAGAGGCTGTCCAGAAAATGTTTGGTAAGCACTTCTTCAAAATCCGTAATTCCTGTCAGATTCATAACTTTATTTTTTTCAATCAGATATTCATAAAATTTAATAAACTGTTCTTTTTGCTGTCCATTTAATTGGATTCCTAATTCCTGACATCCATTTTCCAGGGTTGTGAGATCGTATGACATACTTTTCTTCTCCTCTGTTTTTTATATTAAAAATTTTTTGCATTTCCTATCTTATTTACTTGATAAATATACCAGTAATACAGATATATCTGCCGGGGATACTCCTGAAATCCGTGATGCCTGACCGATTGAGATAGGACGATAGGCTTCCAGTTTCTGCCTGGCTTCAATACGCAGGCTGCCTATCTGTTCATAGTCAAGATCTTCCGGTATTTTCCTGGATTCCAGTTTTTTAAACTGCTCTACCTGCTTTAACTGTCTGCGGATGTAACCATCGTATTTAATGTTAATATCCACCTGTTCCTTTACATCCCATGGTAATTCCTGGCGTTCTTTATCAAGAGACTCTATCGCTTCATAGGAAAGTTCCGGACGCCGGATCAGCTCAGCCAATGTGGTCCCTGACTTCAACGGTGTACTTTTATATTGTTCCAGAAGTTTCTGCACAGGTTCTGTATTTCCAATGTTCGTGTGCTCCAGACGTTCAATTTCTGCTTTAATCTCTTTCTCTTTTGTCAGAAGCTTCTGATAATCTTCTTCACTGACCAGACCCACCTGATAGCCTTTTTTCCGCAATCTCAGATCTGCATTATCCTGACGGAGAAGAAGTCTGTACTCCGCGCGGCTGGTCATCATTCTGTATGGTTCATGATTTTCCTTTGTAACAAGATCATCTATCAGCACCCCGATGTATGCCTCTGAACGATCCAGGATCAGCTGTTCCTGCCCTTTTATCTCCAAAGCTGCATTAATTCCTGCAATCAGACCCTGTGCCGCTGCTTCTTCATATCCGGAGCTTCCATTAAACTGACCGCCACTGAATAATCCCTTAATTTTCTTAAATTCAAGAGTAGGATAAAGCTGCCGCGGATTAATGCAATCGTATTCGATTGCATAAGCATTCTTTACGATTTTTGCATTCTCCAATCCAGGTACGGAATGATACATTTCTTCCTGTACATCCTCAGGCAGAGAGCTGGACATTCCTCCAATATACATTTCATTTGTGTAAAGTCCTTCAGGTTCAATAAATACCTGATGGCGGTTTTTATCTGCAAAACGAACCACCTTATCTTCAATAGATGGGCAGTATCTAGGTCCTGTTCCTTCAATCATACCGGAATAAAGAGGCGATCTGTCCAGATTTGCCCTGATGATCTCATGAGTTTTTTCATTGGTATAAGTCAGCCAACAGGATTTCTGCTCAATCTGTACATCCTCCGGATCTGTGGAAAAAGAAAACGGCACTACTCTCTCATCACCAAACTGCTCTTCCATTTTACTGTAATCAATGGTATTTCCGGCAATTCGTGCCGGAGTTCCTGTTTTAAAACGGAACATTTCAATCCCCAGTTCTTTCAGAGAATCTGTGAGATAATTTGCTGCCTGAAGTCCGTCAGGACCTGTATAATTACTTACATCTCCATAAATACATCTTGCCTTTAAGTAGGTTCCTGTACAAAGAACTACTGCTTTACAATTATATGTGGCACCTGAATAAGTTTTTACACCTGTTATATGTCCATCTTCTACCAGAAGCTTTGTTACTTCTCCCTGTTTAATAGTCAGGTTTTCTGTATTCTCCAGAGTTTTCCGCATGGCATTACTGTATGCCCGCTTATCTGCCTGTGCACGAAGGGAATGAACCGCAGGACCTTTTGAACAATTCAACATCTTTGACTGGATAAAGGTCTTATCAATATTTTTCCCCATTTCTCCGCCAAGTGCATCCAGCTCTCTTACTAAATGACCTTTAGAGCTTCCACCTACATTTGGATTACAGGGCATCAATGCTATACTTTCCACACTGACTGTAAACATAATGGTTTTCAGTCCCAGACGGGCACCTGCAAGGGCAGCCTCACATCCTGCATGACCTGCTCCAACTACAACAATGTCATAATTCTTCACTAAATTCTTCATTGGATCTCCTTTTTATAATCAAGCGGATATTCGCAATCCGCTTCGCTACTTGCTCATAACCGAATAACTGCTTATTGCTTTTCGCAATTAAAGCAGGGGACTTACTTGATTCGGTTAAATCAGCTGTTATTTACCAGTACAGAATTTGCTGAATATTTCATTCACCAGATCCTCTCCTACAGATTCTCCCAGGATCTTACCCAGATTTTCATAAGCATTCATCAAATCTATGGAAAAGAAGTCCTCCGGCAATCCTCCCAGAATACTGTTTCTCACCAGATCCAGGCTTTTATCAGCTTCCTCCAGCGCAGCCTTATGTCGTGCATTCGTAATATAGACCTCATCATTAAAGGAAAGTTCTCCGCCAAAAAACATATCTTTTATTTTTTCCTCAAGCTCTGTAATTCCAGTCTCTTCTTTGGCTGAAATGGGAATTACCGGGTGTCCCGCTTTTTCTCTTAACCTATCTATTTCAATTGCGGCTTTCAGATCAGTTTTATTATACAGGATAATTGCCTTCTTTCCATTGAGCATGGACATAATTTCTTCATCATTACTATCCAGCGGAACTGATGAATCCACAACATAGAGGATCAAATCTGCTTTCTGTGCCATTTCTCTTGCTCTGTCCACACCTATTTTTTCTACAATATCCTCTGTTTCACGGATACCTGCTGTATCCACAATTTTTAAGGTAATCCCATGAAGAGTGATATATTCTTCCAATATGTCCCTGGTAGTTCCTGCTATATCAGTAACAATCGCACGATTTTCTCCCAAAAGCAGATTTAATAGAGAAGATTTTCCGGCATTAGGCTTTCCAAGGATAACCGTCTGTATTCCTTCCTGTATCATTTTTCCATCAGAGGAACTTTTCAACAATTTCTTTATTTCCAGCTGCTCTTTATCCACAACTTCCAACAGCTCCTGAGGATAACCTTCCAGACTGATATGTTCCGGATCATCCAGCGCAGACTCTATATATGCAATATGGTAAATGATTTTTTCCCTTATATCACAGATTGCTTTCTGTACCGATCCCTTTAACTGGTCTATAGAGCTTCGAAGTGCATATTCATTTTTGGCCTGTATCACATCCATAACTGCTTCTGCCTGGGACAAATCCATTCTTCCATTAAGAAAGGCTCTTTTGGTAAACTCACCGGGACCGGCAATCTCTGCACCATTTTTCAGCACAGTCTCCAGCACTCTCTTCATGGCAAAAACACCACCATGACAGTCAATCTCTACTGTATCCTCCCCTGTAAAGGTTCGAGGTGCACGCATGATCATCACCAGAACTTCATCGATCAATTCCTCTCCGTCATAAATATATCCATAATGTATGGTATGGCTTGGAACTTCTTTAATCCTTTTTTTTCCGCCCTTAGATCTATAAATACGGGAAATTACCTCCATGGCATCTTCTCCGCTGATACGGACAATTCCGATTCCAGATGCGCTCATTGCCGTGGAAATCGCCGCAATTGTTGTTTCCATCTGATTTCCTCCAATAATTCAAAATTCCTTAAAAAAAAATGTTACTCCGAAAAAAGCATATACGTACCTTACGTATTATTCACGCTTTCACCTAGAATAACATTTTTTTATGATAATATAAAGTTTTTATTTCAAGATTAAACCTGTATAAATACGGCTTATCAGTTTCTCTTTAACTTAACCACTACGTGACGATATGGTTCTTCACCTTCGCTGACAGTCTCTACAAACTTATTTCCCTGAAGAGCAGAATGAATGATTCTTCTCTCATAAGGATTCATCGGCTCAAGCACAACTGTCTTTCTGGTTTTCTTAACCTTATAGGCAATCCCTCTGGCAAGATTCTCTAATGTTTCTTTACGGCGTTTACGGTAATCTTCAGTATCAAGCTTTACACGAATATAATTTGCTTTTCCTTTATTTACCACAAGGCTTGTAAGATACTGGAGGGAATCAAGAGTCTGTCCTCTTTTACCAATAAGGATTCCCATATCTTCTCCTTCAAAATCTACCTCCAGACTTCCATCTGCAGTATTATATTTCGAAGTGATTTCTACTTCACCCAGATTCATAGAAGCAAAAACATCATGCAGAAAAACCCTTGCTCTGTCTTCAACTTCTTTGATTTCTTCAGGATCTGTAATGATCTCAACAGGCTTTCCTGTTTTTACAGCTTTTTCTTTTGCCGGCTTTTCTACTGTTTCCTTTGGTTCTTTTGAGATTTTCTCTTTTCTCTCTTTTACAGGCTTTGGCTGTCTTGGTTTATCCTGCTCTGGAGCTGCAGCCTTAGGCTCTTTTACTTCTTTTTTAGCATCTTTCGGAGCTTTTTTTACCTGTTCTGGTTTCTTTTCTTCTTTTACGGAAATTTCTTCTTTAATGGCTTTTTCCTCTTTAAGAGAATCAATCTTTACTGTTTCTACAATTTCCTTAATTTCCTCTTCTTCAGAAACAGGTTCGGATTTTCTTACTTTAATGATAGCCGGTTTGCTTCCAATTCCGAATAAACCACTTTTTCCTTCACTTACTACCTGAATTTCAAGCTGGTCACTGGATACGCCAAGCTCGATACATGCTTTTGTAATTGCTTCACTTTTTGTTTTCGCTGAAAACTGGATAAAATCCTCCATGCCAACCCCTCCGTTCTTTGCTACTTCTTCTTATTTCTCTCATCAAATGCTTTTACCATATTTGCCTTGGCTGTAATACTGTCTGCTTTTGCATTTGAAGCTTTCTGGTAAGCTTCTTCTACTTTCTTGGCTCTGGACTGAACATCTGTATTGCTGCTGCCTTTTTCAATCTTGTTGATATTTTTTACACTCTGATGAGCCTGATTCGTAATCTTCTGAGGTGGAAGTCCTGCTTTTTCACGCTTCTTTTCCATCTTTTTCATATTTTCATTGATCAGAACCTGAATATCAATTTTGTCCATTTTTTTGTTAATGACAAACTGCTGTACACTTCTCACTGCTGCACTGGCTACCCAGTAAATACCAAGACCTACAGGGAACGTAAAACAAAATACTGCAGACATCAGAGGCATTACCATATTCATGGTCTTCATAGAGTTCATCATTGCATCCTGCTGTGATTCTCCATTTCCCTGCTGCGCTGCCTGAGGCATCAGCTTGATGTTAAGCATCTGTGTGGCCCATGCAAGAATCGGAATCAGAATCGCAACAATAGCAAGAATAATAGATCCGCCTACAAATGCCGCCTTTATATAAGTAAGAGGCTGATCCGCAATATTAAGTCCAAGAAAATCCTGCACATGTGAAATCTCTTTTGCTGTGCTGTTCAGTGTATCAGAAAAACCTGAAAACTGACTTGTCTCAGCAAGGCTCTTCCACTGGGAAGGAGACAGCGCATACAAAAAGTCTGTCACAGAATTACTGGTAGCCTTACTTCCATCCATAATAAGCTGGACTCTGGTCATTTTATTATCTTTAATAAAATTCTGTAAAATATCTGTATATCCGTTTACAGCTGTAATATTAGTAACTGCAGCTGAGAGAATATTTTTTACACTTCCTACATATGCCGGAATTTTATAAATAACCTGATACAATGCCATCAGGATAGGAAACTGAATTGCCAGCTGTACGCAGCTTCCGGTAGGAGAAACACCATATTTCTGATATACAGCCTGTGTTTCCTCCTGCATTTTCTGCATTGCAGCCTGATCTGAGTTCTTTCCTTTATATTTCTTCTGAATCTTCTGAAGTTCCGGCTGCATAACAGCACTTAATTTAGAAAATTTCTGCTGTTTGATCTGCAGCGGAGTCATAAGAGCATAAATAAGGATACTGAAGATAATAATACAAAGGCCAATGTTCTGAATTCCAAATATATTCAGAAGTTTGTAAATACCATCCATAATCCATCCCATGACGGTCGCAAGCTGACCGATAATAGGAGTACCGCTCTTTGTCGCTAAAATCATTTCCAAGTTTCTTTCCTCCTAGAATCCATAGGTGACAGGTTTACCCTGCCTTATGGTACAGGGTCATAGCCTCCATGAGAAAAAGGATTACATCTCAGAATCCTCCAAACCGCAAGGAGGCCCCCTTTTAACGCACCATATTTTTCAATTGCTTCTAAACCATATTGAGAACATGTGGGAATATAAGGACATTTTGTTCTCTTCATCGGTGACAAATATTTTTGATAGAGCCTAATTATCCTGATCAGAAATTTTTTCATCATTGTTCTTACCTGTTATGTGATGCTTTTCTGCCAAATGCATAAGGGCACTCTCTATCTCCTGATAGCTTCTGTCCTTAGCCTGAGGCCTGGCCACCACCACAATATCCAAACTATTGTCGAATTCCATTTCATTTAATCTATAACTTTCTCTTATCAACCTGGTGAGTCTGTGGCGAACCACACTATTCCCTACTTTTTTACTTACTGATATTCCCAAACGATTCTTCATGTACCGATTCTTCAGTACGTACATCACCAGATACCGATTACCTTTTGATGTTCCATTTCGATATACTTTTTGAAAATCTTGATTCTTTTTTAAGGACTCTGAGTTTTTCATAGAATCCTCCCGTTTTTATAGAAGAAAAGACCACAATAACTGCGGTCTTATTCTTAAGCTGATAAATGCTTTCTTCCTTTTAATCTTCTTGCAGCTAAAACTTTGCGTCCACCCTTTGTACTCATACGAGCTCTAAAACCATGGACTTTCGCTCTGGATCTTTTTTTCGGCTGAAATGTCATTTTCATAGGTAAAGCACCTCCTTTATCTATTTTCCATATTAATTTTACTTATTAGAACATCATTTCAATTATATTCATAAAGCACCAATTCGTCAAGTACTAATTCTATAAAGATTTTTAAGGTTTTTCAGTAAATTGTGGATTATTAAATTGGTTTACGTAATATTATCCACATTTTGTGGATAACTTGTGGATAACTTGTGGAATACCACAACATATATCCACTTTTTTCGACAGTGTTTTACACATCTCAAAATAAAAATCCTTTATTTATACCTTTTTCGACAGTGTATAAACTTATACACATATTTAGGGAGAATTTTGTATCCTTTTGTCACATTATGGTAACCAAATTACTTTTATACACTGTTATCCACACTAATCCACATAAAAATTGGGGATAACTTTTTTTTCCACAATTCCCTCAAATATTCATTGCGAAAACCAATATTCTATTATAATATATATATGGATATTTATGTCCATTTTAGAGATTATAGAATATCTTTTATTATTATATATAATTTAGAAGGAACCGGGAGAACCAAAAATGAACAAAGTTGTGGAAAAATGGGATGAAATCCTGCAAATCGTCAAAACAGAACATGATCTGTCCGATGTTTCTTTCAAAACCTGGCTGA
Source organism: Blautia sp. HCP3S3_C12 (assembly GCF_052064155.1). Taxonomy (NCBI): domain Bacteria; kingdom Bacillati; phylum Bacillota; class Clostridia; order Lachnospirales; family Lachnospiraceae; genus Blautia; species Blautia sp. HCP3S3_C12. The sequence continues at coordinate 57,171 of NZ_JBQHWC010000015.1, forward strand.
AACCCCTTACTGTTTATCAGGTTGAAGGAAATATTGTGACTATTATCGTTCCATCTGAACAAGTAGGACTGAACTATATCAGTAAAAAATATAAATTACCCCTTCAGGTTACTATCAGCGAAGTCACTGGTATGGAAAATTGCGAAATAAACTTTATCCTGCCGGAAGATGTACCCAAAAAGGAAGCCGCAGCACCAAAGGTTCAGTCTCAGGATACAAGATGTGAAGAAGCTCATCTGAATCCCAAATATACTTTTGATACTTTTGTTGTGGGAAGCAATAATAAATTTGCCCAGGCTGCGGCTCTTGCTGTAGCAGAATCACCAGGGGATGCCTATAATCCACTTTTTATCTATGGTGGAGCAGGTTTGGGAAAAACCCATTTGATGCATTCCATTGCACATTTTATTATAGATCATGACGAAAACAGTAAGGTTCTCTATGTTACCAGTGAAGAATTTACAAACGAACTGATTGAGACCATCCGTAACGGAAACAATACTGCAATGACCAAATTCCGTGAAAAATACAGAAATATTGACGTTCTTCTGGTTGACGATATTCAATTTATTATAGGAAAGGAATCTACACAGGAGGAATTTTTCCACACCTTTAACAGTCTGCACAGTGCAGGAAAACAGATCATTATTTCTTCAGATAAACCACCAAAGGATATGGAAATCCTGGAAGAGCGGTTCCGTTCACGTTTTGAATGGGGTCTTATTGTAGATATCACACTGCCTGATTATGAAACCCGAATGGCTATCCTCCATAAAAAAGAAGAAATGGATGGCTATGATATCAATGAGGAAGTCATCAAATACATTGCCAATAATATTAAATCCAACATCCGTGAGCTGGAAGGAGCTATTAATAAGGTTATGGCTTTTGCAAAACTGGAGCAGCGGGAAGTTAACTTAGAACTTGCAGAACAGGCACTGAAGGACATCATATCTCCAAACGAAAAGAAAGTGATCACACCAGAATATATTATATCAATGGTTGCAGAACACTTTGATGTTTCTGTAGAAGACCTGTACGGAAATAAACGAAATTCCAAAATTGTAATGCCACGTCAGATTGCTATGTACCTTTGCCGGGAAATCATATCCACACCTCTTAAATCCATAGGTAAATGTCTCGGCAACCGTGATCATACTACAATCATGCATGGAATTGACAAAATCGAAAAAGAAATTGTCTCTGACGATAACCTTAAAAACACAATTGAAACCTTAAAGAAAAAAATTAATCCACAAACATAAATTTAATAAGTTACTATATGGGGATAACCTGTGGAATACGATGTGTATAAAATGTTGAAGTTATGTGTATAAATGTGTAAAACTTTTTCGCCAGATTTTTGATTTGAGTTTTACACAAGTTATTCACATACTTCAACCTTGTTTTTACACGAAGTTATCCATACTTCAAACCCTTTTATTTACTGCCTTAAATATAGTTTTTCACATATTCACATCCCCTACGGCGGATACGACGGATTTCTTTTAAATATTTATCTATAAAAAACACACACTCAACAGAAAGGAAGTTATACACATTATGAAAATCATATGCTCCAAAAACAGCTTACTCAAAAGTGTAAGTATCTCCCTGAAAGCAGTACCCTCTAAAACAACAATGCCTATTCTTGAATGTATTCTTATAGATTCAACTACAAATCAAATTAAATTTACTACCAATGATATGGAACTAGGTATTGAAACTATTGTTGAAGGTACTATTGAAGAAAAAGGAATGATTGCTCTGGATGCTAAAATTCTCTATGAAATCATTCGAAGACTTCCGGATAACGATGTTACTATAAAAACAGACGATAAACTTACAGCTTTTATCACATGTGAAAAAGCAAAGTTTACGATTCCTGGTAAATCCGGAGAAGATTTTGCATATCTCCCAATAATTGAAAGAGAAGAATGCCTTACTATTTCTCAATTCACTTTAAAGGAGATGATTCGTCAGACAATATTCTCAATTGCAGCTAACGAAACCAACAAATTAATGACTGGTGAACTGTTTGAAATCAAGGATAATTGTCTGAAAATTGTCTCCCTGGATGGCCACCGCATTGCTATAAGACGAATGGAACTTAAAAAAGATTATTCAGATCGTAAGGTTGTAGTGCCTGGTAAAACTTTAAATGAAATCAGCAAGATTCTTTCAGGTGAAATTGATGATCTGGTAAATATTTATTTTTCAAAGAATCACATCCTCTTTGAATTTGATCAGACAATCGTGGTATCCAGATTGATCGAAGGAGAATACTTCCGTATTGATCAGATGTTATCCAGCGATTATGAAACTAAAATTTCTATCAATAAAAAAGAATTTCTGGATTGTATTGACCGTGCAACCCTTCTGGTACGTGAGGGAGAAAAGAAACCAATCATTATTGAGATTTCAGATAATACAATGGAGTTGCGCATCGATTCTGCAATGGGTTCCATGGATGAAAATATTGATATCATCAAGGAAGGAAAGGACATTCTGATTGGATTTAATCCAAGATTTCTGATTGATGCCCTTAAGGTTATTGATGATGAAACCATCAGTATCTACCTGGTAAATCCAAAAGCACCATGTTTTATCCGGGATGATGATGAAAATTACACATATCTGATCCTGCCTGTTAATATCAACCAGAATCAGACAAGATAGGGAGTAAATGAAAATGGAAGAGATCAAAATAAGAGATGAATTTATAAAGCTGGGACAATTACTGAAGCTTGCTTCTATGGTAGAAGATGGAGTAGAGGCAAAGTATGTGATCACAGATGGCCTGGTAAAGGTTAATGGTGAAGTTGATGAACGTCGTGGACGCAAGGTTTATGAAGGAGATATTGTTTCCTATGACGGAAAAGAAATTAAAGTAGTCAGGTGAATAAATGTATATTGAATCTGTTCAGTTGAAAAATTTCAGAAATTATGATTCACTGGAGCTTACCTTTGACAAAGGAACCAATATTTTTTATGGGAATAATGCACAGGGAAAAACTAATATTCTGGAATCCCTCTATTTATGCGGAACAACCAAATCTCACAGAGGAAGCAAGGACAAGGAAATCGTTAAGTTCGGAGAAGAAGAAGCACATATCCGGATGATGGTAAACAGAAACCAGATTAATTACAAAATAGATATGCATCTCAGAAAAAATAAAGCTAAGGGAGTTGCCATAAATGGATTGCCCATCAAAAAGGCAAGTGAATTATTTGGAGTGGTAAATATGGTGTTCTTTTCTCCCGAAGATTTGAATATTATCAAAAATGGACCTGGAGAGAGAAGACGTTTTCTGGATATGGAACTGTGTCAGTTGGATAAAATATATCTGAAGGATCTGGCATCTTATAATCATATTGTCAATCAGAGAAATAAATTATTGAAGGATATGTATGTGCAGCCGGGATTGAAGGGAACTCTTGATATCTGGGATATGCAGATGGTGGAATATGGCAGGCGCATTATTGAAAAGAGAAAAAGATTTGTGGAAGAACTGAATGAGATCATCCAGAATATTCATTTTAATCTTACAGGGGGAACAGAAAATCTAAGGGTTATTTATGAGCCGAGCTGTCCTGGGCAGGAACTGGAGAAAACTGTTTCTGAAAACAGGGAAAGAGATATGAGGATGAAGATAACATCAGTCGGCCCACACAGAGATGATCTGTGTATGGAGGTCAATGGAATTGATATCCGCAGGTATGGTTCTCAGGGACAGCAGCGAACAGCAGCACTTTCACTTAAATTATCTGAGATTTATATTGTAAAAAGAACAATAAAAGATACGCCGGTTCTGCTTCTGGATGATGTATTGTCTGAACTGGACAGCAGCAGACAGACTTATCTGCTGGATAGTATACATGATATACAGACCATGATAACCTGTACAGGACTGGATGATTTTATAAGTCACAGATTTCATATAAACAAAATATTTCAGGTCGTAAACGGAAGTATTTGTGAATGAAGTTTTTGACAAGGTTATAGGCTTATGTTACACTGGAAACAATTATGGAAAGTTGGTGAAAACATTGGACAAGGAAGAATTTCGAATCAAGCTTGAAGAGATAAATAAGCTGGTTCAGAATAAGGATTATAAAGGTGCGATGAACATTGTGGACAGTATAGACTGGCGTCGGGTAAAGAATGTCCGTACCTTATGTGTAGTTGGCGAAATATATGCAGCCAATGGAAGATATGAGGATAGTAAGGAAATATTTTTACTGGCATATCATAAAGCATCTATTGGAAAAAATATCCTGTATCGACTGGTTGAGATTTCTTTGAAAATGAAAAATGTTGATGAGGCTACTGAGTTTTATGAGGAATATAAACAGGTGGCACCAAATGACAGCTCTCAATATATTCTTCAGTATAAAATTGCCAGAGTGAAGAATATTTCACTGGACGAACAGATCAAAATCCTGGAAGAATACAAGGAACACGAATTTACAGAAAAATGGTCTTATGAACTGGCTGCATTATATTATAAAGCCGGGGAAAAAGAAAAGAGTCTTGAGCTGTGTAATGAGATTATTCTCTGGTTCAGTGAAGGAAAATATGTAATGAAAGCATATGACCTGAAACAGCGTATGGGAGAACTGACAGGAGAAGAGAAGGCAAAATATGAGAAACAGTTTGTTCCAAAGCTGATCAAACCTGAAGAAGCCGGAAATATTAAAAAGGCAGAGCAGGATAGACCAGAAGATTCTGAAGAAGAAAAAGACCTGGAAAAAGAAACTTCAGAAAAATCCACAGAAGAGGAAGAACAGCCGGAGATTATAAGAATCGAAAAGAATAGCAGAGAAAACGATGGGGCTGAGAGCATTCAGGATAAAATTTCAAAAGGAATCCGGGATATTTTTGGAGGAGCCAGAAAGAAAGCGGATGAAGAACTGAATGAAGAAAAAGAAAGTTCAGAGGAAGTGACGGAAACTGAAGAAGATCAGATTCCTGAAGAAATTATAAAGACAGATAGTACAGAAAAAGAACCTGAAAATGTACCGGAACTGGAAGCAGAACCAGCAAAACCCGGAGAAAGTCCTGTTATTAATAAACAGCCGGAAAGCCAGAAAGTAAACGAAAATCAGGAAGAAAAAGAAGATTTTGGAAAAACGATGAAACTTCCGGAATTGAAAATTCCTGACTCCATGAAAAATATGGAGCCAAGCAGTGCGCCTAAGATTGAGGATATTCAAAAGGTTGATTTTGCAGAAATGGAAAAATCAGGTAAGGAATTTAATCTTGAAGATACGATTCTGGCAGCTGCAAGTGCACAGGGGATTGAAATTCCAAAGGAAGAACCTTTAAAAGAAGAATCTACAAAGGAAGAAAAACCAGAGGAAAAAGAGAGAGAAGATAAAAAACTTTCAGATGATCTGGAAAAGCCGGATTTTCTGACCAGTGATTCTTTTGGTGACCATATAGAGGTAAAAGCCGGAGACCTTAAGGTTCCAAATATCATGCCATTTGAAGAAGAGGATGATGTTACAGAAGAGGATCTTAAGAGTGCAGAGGAAGAATTTCTCCATGGTCCTGCAGGAAAAAAAGATTTGAATGCAGATTATAATCTGGAAGATATGGATGCTCCTGCTGACCAGGATGAAGAAACCATTAATGTTTTGCAGAATCCGGAAGACAATGAAGATTTGTCAGAGGAAGAAGAACTGGAAAGATTTATAGAGTCGATCCAGCCCAAGGATGAAAAAGATCCCAGAGACATCATTCCAAGAGAAAAAATACTGAATGATGATGAAAAGCAGCTTTTTACATATTTTGTAAAAATTCCGGGTATGAGGGAACAGTTGCTCAATACCCTGTGTGATGTACAACAGGCAGCAGCAGATAAGACCTCCAGGACAGGCAATATTATTGTTATGGGGGGAAAAGAGTGCGGTAAGACCAGATTGATATCCGGTTTGATTCCTGCAATATGTAAAGAGCTGAATCTGGAAGCTTCAAAGGTTGCTTATGTATTTGCAGATCAGATCAATGGTAAACCGATAGATCAGATTTTTGAAAAGCTTTCCGGAGGTTTTCTTGTAATTGAGAATGCTAACCAGCTGACCCAGGAAACAGTGGAAATGCTGGATAAGGCAATGGAAAAGGAAACAGATGGCCTGACTGTTATCATAGAGGATGAAAAAATAGGAATGCGCAAATTTATTGCCAGATATCCTAAAATTGTGAAGAAATTTACATCTATGATCAATATTCCGGTCTTTACAAATGATGAACTGGTTAATTTTGCAAGAGTTTATACAAAAGAAAACGGATATACCATTGATCAGATGGGAATGCTCGCATTGTATAATCTGATTGGAATTAATCAGAAAGAGGATCAGCCTATGAATATAGGGGCAGTAAAGAATCTGATTGATACTGCCATTCTTAAATCCCAGGGAGGAATCCGTAAATTTAAGAGAAACATTTCAAAGAAACGTATAGACAGAGACGGCTATATTGTTCTTTATGAGAAAGATTTTAGTAAATAATAAAACAGAAATAAAAAGAAAAGGAAGTAATGATTATGACCAGACCCTATCTCGGCAATCCAAAATATACCATAGAAGTGCTGCAGAAGTATAATTTTGCATTCCAGAAAAGGTTTGGTCAGAATTTTCTTATAGATACGCATGTATTGGAGAAAATTATTGCTTCTGCAGAAATTACGAAAGATGATTTTGTATTGGAAATCGGTCCGGGAATCGGAACCATGACCCAATATCTGGCAGAGGCAGCCAGAGAAGTGGCTGCTGTGGAGATTGATAATACTTTGATTCCGATTCTGAAGGATACGCTGAAGGACTGGGATAATGTAACAGTGATCAATGATGATATTCTGAAAGTAGATATCCGAAAGCTGGCACTGGAAAAAAATAAAGGATGTCCTATCAAGGTAGTAGCCAATCTCCCATACTATATTACAACCCCTATTATTATGGGACTGTTTGAAAATCAGGTACCTATTGATTCTATTACCATTATGGTTCAGAAGGAAGTTGCGGACAGAATGCAGGTAGGTCCGGGAACTAAGGATTATGGAGCTTTATCACTGGCGGTCCAGTACTATGCCAGACCGGAGATTGTGGCAAATGTTCCGCCAAATTGTTTTATGCCAAGACCCAAAGTGGGAAGTGCAGTGATCAGACTGGAGAGATATGAGAAGCCGCCGGTTCAGGTTAAGGATGAAAAGCTGATGTTCCGTCTGATCCGGGCGTCTTTTAATCAGAGAAGAAAGACGCTGGTTAATGGACTGAAGAATTCACAGGAGCTTTCATTTGACAAAGAGACCATTGAAAAAGCAATTCTTGCCTGTGGATTACCTCTGACTATAAGGGGGGAGGCTCTGACATTGGAGCAGTTTGCACAGCTGGCAAATATGTTTTCTGAAAAACAGGGTTTCTGATAGTAAGGGACAGAGAATTGGATAAATAATTTTATAAATAAAAAGCATCCGATGGCTGGACGGATGCTTTTTATATTACGTTCAAATTTATTTTTAAAAGGAAGGAGAGTCGATTGTTTTTAAAACAATCAACATATGAAAAAGAAAATTATAAAAATAATGTTTGATTTATTATTTTTATGATTTTATTATATAGGCAAATTATGATGGAATTTTGTTTAAGATGTGAAAAAAATTTGAACAAATGTCAAAAGAATTATGAAGATAAAGACATAGAGAACCAAGGTATATAGTACTAGAAACCACAAGGAAATTTATTTTACAGACGGTTGAGGGGAGATGTTATAATAGCCCGGTAACAGAAAACAGATTTTAGCAGAATAATCTGGAGGTAATTGATCATGAAAATAAAGAAAATAGGAATACTTATGATTGCAGGAACACTTATGTGCACATCACCGGCAGCAACAGTCATGGCATCTGATGCAACTGAAACTGTGCAGGAAATTATTACAGATAACGAGATTGATTCTCTGGTTTCTGATCCTGATAAGGTAGTTGATATTATTATGTACGCAAAGGACAAGGTGGCAGAGCAGGATATTTCCGATGAGCAGATCAGAGAAATCATTCAGGCAGGAGAGGAGACGGCAGGAGTTACACTTACAGAAGAGGAAGAAAATAAACTTATAAATATTGTAAAAGAAATCAAAAATGCTGATATTAATGAGGAACAGCTGAGAAGTACTGTAAACAAGGTATACGATAAGCTGGAAGAAATGGGAATCGGAAAAAAGGAAGTAAAGGGAATTCTTCAAAAACTGATAGAATTTGCAAAAAATATTTTAGAGTAATCATTTTTAAGTGTATTACTTTTAAAAGGATTAAATAAAAAAAACTTTAATAAATTAAAACGATAATGTACAAAAATGATAAAGCTGTAGAAAAATAGAATAAAAAGCTATGTGTTAAATTTATAAAAAAACAATAAAAAAATAAAAAAAATTGTGCAAATAAACGAAAAGTTCATTTTGAGTTCATGATTTGTTCATAACCAATTGCTATTATATAAACAGTTCGAAAGAACCTACGAAAGACGTTGTAATGTGTTATCATTACACATAAATTTTTTTCATAATAATAGCCCCGGTAAACCACTACCGGGGCACTCCTCGCTTTAGAGATAAAAATAGTCCCGCAATTGCGGGACTATTTTTTATAACTTATTCAAGATTTTTTCCATATTTCTGTATTGCATTGTTTAGCTCCTGCATGCGTTCATCCAGTTCTGCAACATAGCGTGCACATTCCCGTAATTCTTTTGTGATATAATCCGGGCCGTCCCCTTCAAATTTGTAATGCATTTTATGCTCCAGAGTAGCCCAGAAATCCTGTGCTACAGTACGGATCTGAATCTCTACTTTTGTATCAATAATGCTGTCAGAAAGAAAGACAGGAGTGGTTACCAGCATGTGATAGCTGCGATAGCCGCTCTTTTTGGGATTTTTCATATAATCTCTTCTGGCCAGGATCGTCAGGTCATTTTGCTTGGAAATCATATCTGCAATCAGATAGATATCAGAAGTAAAGGAACAGCTGATTCGGATTCCGGCAATATCATTTACATAGCGGATCATATTTTCTGTGCTGGATTCGTAATTATGGCGTTTAAGCTTTTTGACAATGCTTTCCGGAGTTTTGATCCGGGATTTGACATGCTCGATAGGGTTATATTTATGTCTGTGCTGGAATTCATCGTTCATAATGTCTATTTTTGTTTCAATCTGCTTCAGGGCAGAATGATATACGAACATAACAGTATCCCAGTTATCAATTTCTTTGAAATCTCTCAAAGGAACGGAATCATAATTCATGAATAATATCCTTTCTGTATGAAAAAAGTACAAGTTTATTATAGCATATAAAGCTTCTTTTGAAAATTGCGATTTCCATTATTATAGGTGATGTGATATAATATGGTTGCTATTCTTAAAAATTATTTTTAATTCTGAAATTTTATGTTGTGAAAATAAAATAAAAAAATAAAGGAGAGAAAAAAGATATGGCTGAATCAATGAAAGATTATGAGACAGAGCTTGAAGCTTCTTTCAAGAAAATTGAAGAAGGGGATATCCTTACAGGAACTGTGATCAGTGTAGATGAAAAAGAAGTAGTAATAGATCTTAAATATTATGCAGAAGGAATCATTCCTGCTGAAGATTACAGCAGAGAGCCTGGATTTTCACTGAAAGAGGAAGTTAAAGTGGGAGATGAGGTTTCTGCAACTGTGGTAAGAAAAGATGACGGAAACGGAAATATTCTGTTATCAAGAGTGGAAGCATCAGATGTACTTTCCTGGGACAAACTAAAAGAATTAAAAGAATCCGGTGAAATTCTGGATGTAACAGTAAAAGGTGTTGTCAATGGAGGCGTAATCGTATATGTAGAAGGAATCCGTGGATTTGTCCCGGCTTCCAAGCTTGCATTGACTTATGTAGAGGATACAAATGAATATCTGAACAAACCAATTCAGGTTCAGGTAATAGATGTAGATAAAGAAAAGAACCGACTAATTCTTTCTGCAAAGGAAATATTAAGAGAAAAGGCAGAAGAAGAAAGAAAAAATAAAGTGTCCAATGTACAGGTCGGACTGGTGACAGAGGGTACTGTTGAGAGTCTTCAGCCTTATGGTGCTTTTGTAAATATGGGCAATGGCCTGTCAGGACTTGTCCATATTTCACAGATCTGTGAAAAGAGAATTAAAAAGCCTTCAGAAGTTCTTGCTGTTGGTGATCAGGTTAAGGTAAAGGTAACTGCAGTAAAGGATGGAAAATTAAGTCTCAGTATCAAAGAAGCATCAGATATGATGGCAAAGGAAATTGAAGAAGAAGTGATAGAACTTCCGGATTCAAAGGAAGAAGCCAGTACATCGTTAGGTGCACTTTTTGCAAATATTAAGTTAGATTAATGAGGTTAAAAACTGTATGAGAAATCAGGAAAGAATATTTGTAATAGGTCATAAAAATCCGGATACAGATTCAATCTGTTCAGCAATTGCCTATGCAGACATTAAAAACAGAACTTCCCAGAAAGTAAAATATATTCCTAAGCGTGCGGGACAGATCAATGAAGAAACAGAATATGTATTAAATCGTTTTGGAATGCTGCCGCCGGGATATATGTCTAATATTGGAACCCAGGTAAAGGATATGGATATCCGTATGAGCCCTGATGCAGATAAAAGTATGTCTCTTAAAAATGCATGGGATCTGATGATGGAGAAAAGTATCGTTTCCCTTCCAATCAGAGACAGGGAAGGCCAGCTGGAAGGTCTTATTACAATTGGGGATATTGCAAAGACCTACATGGATACCACTGACAGTTATCTTCTGTCCAGAGCAAGAACACAGTACAGAAGAATTGCTGAAACAATTGCAGGTACTGTGATTGAGGGAAATGAGCATGGATATTTCACAAAGGGAAAAGTTTTGGTGGGAACTGCAAATCCGGAAATGCTTAAAGCCTATATTGAAGAGGATGACCTTATTATTATGGGAGACAGAGAAGAGGATCATCTTCAGGCAATTGCCCAGAATGTAAGCTGTATTATTGTGGGAATGGGAATTGAAGTAACTGAGAAGGTGATCAAGCTTGCTCATGAAAAAGAAATTGCAATTATTATGTCTCCCTATGATACTTTTACGATTGCAAGACTGATTAACCAGAGTATTCCTGTAAGATATATTATGAAAACAGATAATCTGGTTACATTCAGTACAGAAGATTTTACAGATGATATTCAGAATGAGATGATCAAACATCGTCATCGTGCATTCCCTGTAATTAACAAAAAGGGAAAATGTATCGGAACAATTTCCCGAAGAAATTTTCTGGATATGCATAAAAAGAAAGTAGCACTTGTAGACCACAATGAAAAAGATCAGGCAGTTGATAATATCGACAAAGCAGAGATTGTAGAAATTATAGATCATCATAAACTTGGTTCATTGGAGACCATAAGTCCGATTTCCTTCAGAAATCAACCGGTTGGATGTACAGCTACAATTTTGTACGAGATGTATGGAGAGCAAAAACTGGAAATTTCTCCAAATATTGCCGGACTTCTCTGTGCTGCAATTATTTCAGATACATTGATGTTCCGTTCTCCTACCTGCACGTTATCAGATAAAATGGCAGCAGGAGCATTGGCACTTATTGCAGGAATTAATATTGAGCAGTTTGCCAGGGAAATGTTCAAGGCAGGAAGTAATCTGAAGGATAAATCACCGGAAGAGATTTTCTATCAGGATTACAAAAAATTTATTGCTGAAGATGAAATCAGCTTTGGTGTTGGTCAGATCAGTTCCATGGACAGCGATGAACTGACAGAAATCAAAGAACGTCTGATTCCGTTTATGGTAAGTGAATGTGGACGTCACGGCGTATCCCGTGTATTCTTTATGCTGACGAACATCATTGAGGAGTCTACAGAGCTTCTCTATTATGGTGAGGGAAGTGAAGAAATGGCCAGCACAGCATTTCATATGGAACCAACGGATGGTGTATTTGATCTGAAGGGTGTAGTTTCTCGTAAGAAACAGCTGATTCCGGCACTTATGGAAGCTGCACAGGCAGGACAGAATGATTATAATTAAGGACAGGAAGAAATAAATGGCAAAAGAAACCTGGAAAGCCGGAAATATGCTTTATCCGCTGCCGGCAGTGATGGTCAGTGTTACAGATGGAGAGGGAAATGATAATATACTGACAGTTGCATGGGCTGGAACCGTATGTACAAATCCGCCAATGGTGTCTATTTCAGTGCGTCCTTCCCGGTATTCCTATGAAATGATAAAGAAAACAGGAGAATTTGTAATCAACCTGACTACAGAGAAACTGGCATATGCAACAGATTATTGTGGAGTGCGCTCCGGCCGTGATGTTGATAAATTTAAAGAAATGAAGCTTACCCGGGAGAAGGCTGATTTTGTGAAAGCGCCTATGATCCTGGAATCACCGGTCAGTATTGAATGCAGGGTAAAACAGGTGCTGGAATTAGGTTCCCATCATATGTTTCTGGCAGATGTACTGGCTGTCCATGCGGATCCTGCATATATGGATGAAAAAAAGAAATTTCATTTGAATGATGCCAAAATGCTGGTATATTCCCATGGAGAATATCTTGGAACAGGGAAAAAACTGGGAACCTTTGGCTATAGTGTAAAAAAGAATAAAAAAGGTACAGGGAAAAAACGTTAGTATTTACACCTGATGATCATATATGCTAAAATGAAGGGAATAACAATGAATAATGTGACGTTAATAGGAATGCCTGGTTCAGGAAAAAGCACCATAGGAGTAATTTTAGCAAAAGCACTTGGATATCAGTTTCTGGATACTGATCTTGTGATTCAGAAGCAGGAGAAAAGAAAGCTTTCACAGATTATTGCTCAGGAAGGACCGGAGAGATTCAAGGAAATAGAAAATAAGGTTAATGCTTCTGTAGATGTGACAGAAACAGTGATTGCTCCTGGAGGCAGTGTTATTTATTGCGAAGAAGCAATGAAACATTTAAGATCTATTGGAAAAGTAGTTTATCTGAAAATATCATTGGAATCACTTTCAAAACGTCTTGGCAATTTGAGGGGACGGGGTGTTTTATTGAAAGAGGGACAGACTTTAAAAGATCTGTATGAAGAGCGAGTTCCCTTATATGAAAAATACGCTGATATTGTTGTAGATGAAGAAGGGAAAGATTTGGAAGAGAGTCTTGCTGCAGTTTTGGAAATAATAAATACCGGGGCATAGTAACCAGTGAGATAATATTTTTGTTTACAAATGATAAATATATGCTATAATATACAATTGACTTAAAAACAGACGATCATTTGAGAATAATTTATTCGTCTCCGCACAGGGAGTGAAAATAATTACAGAGGTGTATTTATGGAACAATATGTAATAAAAGGTGGAAATCCTTTAGTAGGTGAAGTGGAAATCGCAGGTGCAAAGAATGCAGCACTGGCAATTCTTGCAGCAGCAATTATGACTGATGAGACTATTTTAATTGAGAATCTGCCTGATGTAAGAGACATTAATGTTTTACTTGAAGCAATCGCCGGCATTGGAGCACAGGTAGACCGTATTAATAAGTCAACAGTTAAGATCAATGGCTCTACCATTGGTGATGTAAGCGTAGATTATGAGTATATTAAGAAAATCAGAGCTTCTTACTATCTGCTTGGAGCTCTTCTTGGTAAATATAAGCATGCAGAAGTACCTCTTCCGGGAGGCTGCAATATTGGAAGCCGTCCCATTGACCAGCATCTGAAGGGATTCAGAGCGCTGGGGGCAGATGTGGATATTTTACATGGAGCTATTGTAGCAAAGGCTAAGAATCTTCATGGAAGCCATATTTTCCTTGATGTTGTATCTGTGGGAGCAACAATCAATATTATGATGGCTGCTTCTCTTGCACCTGGACGTACAATTATTGAGAATGCAGCAAGAGAACCGCATGTAGTAGATGTAGCCAATTTCCTGAATAGTATGGGTGCCAACATTAAGGGTGCAGGAACAGATGTGATCCGTATCAAAGGTGTGGAGAAGCTTCATCGAACAGAATATTCTATTATTCCTGATCAGATTGAGGCTGGTACCTTTATGTTTGCTGCAGCAGCAACAGGTGGAGATGTTACAGTAAAGAATGTAATCCCCAAACATCTGGAAGCAACTACGGCCAAGCTTGAGGAAATTGGATGTGAGGTTGAGGAATTTGATGATGCGGTACGTGTACGTGCTACAGGCAGACTTCATCGTACTCATGTAAAAACTCTTCCCTATCCGGGATATCCTACAGATATGCAGCCGCAGATTGCTGTTACCCTGGCTCTTGCAGAAGGAACCAGTATTGTAACAGAGAGTATTTTTGAAAACAGATTCAAATATGCAGATGAGCTGTCACGTATGGGAGCCAACATTAAAGTAGAGGGCAACTCTGCAATTATTGATGGTGTAAATAAGCTTACAGGTGCCAGAGTCAGTGCTCCTGATCTGCGGGCAGGTGCTGCTCTTGTAATTGCAGGTCTGGCAGCTGATGGTATTACGGTAGTAGATGATATTGTATACATCCAGAGAGGATATGAGAATTTCGAAGAGAAGCTTAGAGCTTTGGGAGCTGAGATTGAAAGAGTTTCCAGCGAAAAGGAAATTCAGAAGTTCCGTCTGAGAGTTGGATGATTATAAAATTTCTATAAAAATAGAATTTATGCTTGACATTACAAAGGGTTGAGTATATTGTAAGTTGTGCAGAAAAGTTAATAATTAGTAATAGCCTTTTATTCAGAGTGGTGGAGATACAAAGGATCTGAGAAGCCACGGCAACCCCTTTTTATGCGGAGGAAGGTGCCAACCTGAGCGAGTGATCGAACAATAAGAGGATTGTTGAAGCATTCATTCAGACAGTCCGATTACTTCGGGCTGTTTCTTTTTATTATCTGTATAAAAATATGCTATGAAATGAAAAAAAGGAGAACAAAATGGAGAAAATTTTATTTACTTCTGAATCTGTAACTGAAGGCCATCCGGACAAAATGTGCGATGCTATTTCTGATGCGATTCTTGATGCAATTATGGAAAAAGACCCAATGGGCCGTGTTGCATGTGAAACAGCTGTAACTACAGGTCTTGTAATGGTAATGGGTGAGATTACAACAAACGCTTATGTGGATATTCAGAAGATTGTAAGAGATACAGTACGTGAAATCGGATATACACGTGGTAAATATGGTTTTGATGCAGATACCTGTGCGGTAATCACTGCAATTGATGAACAGTCTGCAGACATTGCTCTCGGAGTAGATAAAGCTCTGGAAGCTAAAATGGGAGAAGACGAGATTGATGCTATCGGTGCAGGAGACCAGGGAATCCAGTTTGGCTATGCTTCCAACGAAACAGAGGAATATATGCCATATGCTATTAATATGTCCCATAAGCTTGCTCGTCAGCTGACAAAAATCCGTAAAGATGGTACATTAAACTATTTAAGACCAGATGGAAAAACACAGGTTACTGTAGAATATGATGAAGCTGGAAAACCTGTACGTATTGATGCAGTTGTATGCTCTACTCAGCATGATCCTGATGTTGCACAGGAGCAGATTCATAAAGATATTAAAAAATATGTTTTTGATGAGGTTATTCCGGCAAATATGGTGGATGAGAATACAAAATATTTTATCAATCCTACAGGACGTTTCGTAATCGGCGGACCTCACGGTGACAGCGGACTTACAGGACGTAAGATCATTGTAGATACTTATGGCGGAGCCGGTCGTCACGGCGGCGGAGCTTTCTCCGGTAAGGACTGCACAAAGGTAGACCGTTCTGCAGCTTATGCAGCACGTTATGTTGCAAAAAATATTGTAGCAGCAGGCCTGGCTGATAAGTGTGAAATTCAGCTTTCTTATGCGATTGGTGTTGCACGTCCTACATCTATCCATGTGGAAACATTTGGTACAGGTAAGCTTTCAGATACCAAATTGGTTGAGATTATCCGTGAGAATTTTGATCTCCGTCCGGCAGGAATTATTAAAATGCTTGATCTGAGACGCCCAATCTACAAACAGACAGCTGCTTACGGACATTTCGGACGTACAGATGTAGATCTTCCATGGGAACATCTGGATAAGGTAAATGATCTGAAAAAATATCTTGCATAATTGAGAAAAAGTTATCTTTAAACAAAAGCAAACAATCATCCTGCATATTTTTGTGTGGGATGTTTGTTTGTTTTTTTATTGTCCGGGTGCTTTGGCAGAATATACTTTCGACGTTGGCGTCAGCATTTTATAGAAAATTTAGATATTGAAAACAGACTTTATGGTATAATCTTGTTATGAAAAAAATTGGCTCAGAGAAAAGGATGGTTTCAATGAAATTAAAAACAAGGATCATAGTTGGATTTGCCATGATCATATTAGTGCCCCTTTTATTGTTTTCTGCATCATTATACGGATTAAGTCATACAAAACTGGCACAACATAATTCAGATTCTTCAGAAATTGTCTATGATATTTCCATGGGAGTGTCTGCCAACAGCAAGACGCAGGTAAAACTTATTGCCAGAGATCTTCTGTTTACAGCGACAGTAATTCTTGTATTTACAGCTTTGTCCATAGGCTTATGGATATACAGAAGTATAGCAACACCTTTAGTAAAATTAAAGAAAGCAACTCAAAATATAAAAGAAGGAAATCTTGATTTCGTATTGGACGTAGAGGGGAATGATGAATTTTCAGAACTATGTCAGGATTTTGAGGAAATGAGAAAGCGTCTGAGGGAATCTGCAGAGGAAAAAATAATATTGGATAAAGAAAATAAAGAACTGATCAGTAATATCTCACATGATCTGAAAACGCCTATTACAGCTGTAAAGGGATATGTGGAAGGAATCATGGATGGTGTGGCGGATACTCCGGAAAAGATGGATCGTTATGTAAAAACTATTTATAATAAAACCAATGAAATGGATCATCTGATCAATGAACTGACTTTTTATTCCAAGATTGATACAAATCGTATTCCATACACTTTCAGTAAGCTGAACGTAGAGGATTATTTTAGTGATTGTGCAGAAGAAGTAGGTCTGGAACTGGAAACCAGAGGAATTGAACTGGTTTATGCCAATTATGTGGAAAGTGGTGTGCAGGTAATCGCAGACGGAGAGCAGATCCGCCGTGTAATTCATAATCTTATCAGTAATGCTATTAAATATATGGACAAGCCCAAAGGAATTATTCAGATCCGTATCAAGGATGTAGGAGATTTTATCCAGGTGGAAATCGAAGATAATGGAAAAGGTATTGCTGCTAAGGATATTGTTTATATTTTTGATCGATTTTACAGAACCGATGTATCCAGAAATTCTTCCAAGGGTGGAAGTGGTATCGGACTTTCTATTGTAAAGAAGATTCTGGAGGATCATGGTGGTAAGGTATGGGCTACCAGCAGGCTGGGAATCGGCACAATTATGTATTTTGTTCTCAGAAAATATCAGGAGGTACCAATGAAATGAGCAGAATATTAATTATAGAAGATGAAGAGGCTATTGCAGATCTGGAGAAAGATTATCTGGAACTTTCCGGATTTGAGGTTGAGATATGTAACAGAGGGGATACAGGACTGGTCAGAGCATTAAATGAGGAATTTGATCTGATCATCCTGGATCTGATGCTGCCGGAAGTAGATGGATTTGATATCTGCCGTCAGGTACGTCAGACCAAAAATATACCGATCATTATGGTGTCGGCTAAAAAAGATGATATTGATAAAATCCGTGGTCTGGGACTGGGAGCAGATGATTATATGACTAAGCCTTTCAGTCCAAGTGAACTGGTGGCAAGAGTAAAGGCACATATGGAGAGATATAATCGTCTGGTCGGTTCCAATGTAAAGAAAAATGATATTATAGAGATTCGCGGTATAAAAATTGATAAAACTGCCCGTCGTGTGTGGGTAAATGGGGAGGAGACTACTTTTACTTCCAAAGAATATGATCTTCTTACATTTCTGGCAGAAAATCCTAACCGAGTATTTACTAAGGAGGAGCTTTTCAGGGAAATCTGGGATATGGAATCAGTAGGAGATATTGCTACAGTAACAGTACATATTAAAAAAATCCGTGAGAAGATTGAATTTAATACTGCCAAACCTCAATATATTGAAACAATCTGGGGTGTAGGTTACAGGTTTAAGGTCTGATCAAAGAAAAATCAGAAAGGAAAATATGGATAGATTATATAAAAAACTGGAAGAATACGGAAAGTCAGATTATTATCCCTTTCACATGCCCGGACATAAGAGAAATATGGATTCTTCTGCAGCCTCATTTCCTTTTGACCGGGATATTACAGAAATTCATGGGTTTGATAATCTTCATCATGCAGAAGGCGTGATTAGAGATGCGCAGGAATATGCAGCACAGATTTATGGAACCCAGAGATGTTTTTTTAGTGTAAATGGAAGTACGGCAGCACTTCTGGCAGCAATCAGTGCCTGTGTAGATAAAGGAGGCAAAATCCTTATGGCGCGAAATTGTCATAAGGCTGTTTATCATGGATTATATATAAGAGACTTGCATCCCATATATATTTATCCACATGAAGATTCCAGATTGGGGATAAACGGAGGAATTTCACCTTCTTGTGTGGAAAGATATATTGAAGAAAATCAGGATATACAAGCAGTTCTGATTACCTCCCCTACCTATGACGGAGTTGTATCAGACGTAAAAAGTATTGCCCGTTTTGTACATAAATATGGAATTTCTTTGATTGTAGATGAGGCACATGGAGCGCATTTTCATTTTTCAGATTATTTTCCTGTATCTGCAGCAGAGCTTGGAGCGGATATTGTTGTCCAGAGCTTTCATAAAACACTTCCGGCCCTTACACAGACGGCAGTTCTTCATGTGTGTAGTGACAGAGTAAATGTGGGAAAAATAAAAAGATTTATGGGTATCTATCAGACCAGCAGTCCTTCCTATATTCTTATGGCCAGTATGGATGCCTGCATGGATAGAATGAATCATACAACAGGGAAGAAGATGTTTGCAGAATTTACTTCTCAGCTGGAGGAAGCTAGACAGCGGTTGATGAAATGCGGACATATCAGGCTGATAACTCCGGAAATGATAAACAGTACCGGTGTGTATGACTTTGACCGGTCAAAACTGTTGTTTTCTACAGTAGGAACTTCTATTAATGGGACAGAACTACACAGACGGTTGAGAAATGAGTTTCATATAGAAATGGAAATGGAAGCGGAAAAATATGTCCTGGGAATTGCTTCTGTGGGAGACACAAAAGAAGGATTAGACAGACTGTGTAAAGCAATTGAGTATATTGATACACAGGTGGAAACTGTTCAGGAGAAAACGGAGAAGAATGTTTCCTATGCAAAAATGAAAGCATTTATGACAATTTCTCAGGCTATGGATGCACCTCAGAAGAGATTTTACCTGGAAGAAAGTGTTGGAAAAATAAGTGGTGAATTTGCTTATCTGTATCCTCCGGGGATTCCTGTTATTGTGCCCGGAGAACAGATTACTGGACAATTTGTGCGAAATATGAGAAGATACATGGAACAGGGACTGGAATTACAGGGACTCAGTGACAGTAGTAATGAAACAATCTGTGCAGTTATAGACAGTCCGGTAAAGGAATAGCAGGTAATGGGAAAGATTTTTTATATTATGGGAAAAAGTGCTTCCGGAAAAGACAGGATATATTCTCTTCTGGAAGATCAGAGAGAACTGAAACTGAAAACATTGGTTTTATATACTACCCGGCCGATCAGAGACGGAGAAGAGAACGGAAAAAATTATTATTTTGTAAGTGATGAAAAATTGAATGAATTTAGAAAAAATGGAAATGTAATAGAAGAGCGTTCTTATCATACCGTATATGGAATCTGGACATATTTTACAGCAGATGACGGTCAGGTGAATCTGACAGAATCGGATTATCTGGGAATAGGTACACTGGAATCTTTTATGAAGCTGAAGAAGTATTATGGAGAAAATGCAGTCTGTCCTGTTTATATACAGGTGGAGGATGGCGAGCGGCTTTCCAGAGCATTAAAGAGGGAAAAAGAACAGGAGAATCCCAAATACGAGGAAATGTGCAGAAGATTTATTGCTGATCAGTCAGATTTTTCGGAGGAGAATATTCAGAGCGCAGGGATTGAGAAAAGATTCCAGAATAAAGATTTAGATATTTGTGTGAAAGAAATTGTAAATTATATTAAATCTATGCAATAGAATGTCTTTTATGATATAATATCATCACAAAATGGACTGAAGGGGTGATTCTTATGATGGGATTTAACAATATTATAGGGCACGAAGAAATTATCAGGCATTTAAAGAATGCCATTGAAGCTGGCAAAATATCTCATTCTTATATTTTTACGGGGGAAAAGGGATCTGGCAAAAAGCTTTTGGCAGGAACCTTTGCGGCTACGCTTCAATGTGAGGCAGGCGGTACAGAACCTTGTCAGAAATGTGATTCCTGTAAGAAAGCGATGGGAAAGAATCATCCGGATATTATTATGGTAAACCATGAGAAACCGGGAACAATTACAATTGATGAAATCCGTGATCAGGTGATCCACGATGTGGACATCAGACCATACTATAGTCCTTACAAGATATATATTATAGCAGATGCAGATATGATGACTCCCCAGGCTCAGAATGCACTTCTCAAGACAATCGAGGAGCCGCCGGAATATGCAGTGATCATGCTTCTGACCAATAATATAGGTGGTTTGCTGCCTACTATTCAGTCAAGATGTGTACGCCTTGATCTGAAGGTTGTAAATGATGGTCTGGTAAAAAAATATCTTATGGAGCATCTTCATGTGCCGGATTATCAGGCGGAAATTGATGCATCTTTTGCTCAGGGAAGCATTGGAAAGGCAAAGGAAGCGGCTACTTCGCAGGAATTTGCAGAGATGACGCAGAATGCATTAAGGATTCTGAAATATGCCAATACCATGGAAGTATATGAGCTGTCTGATGCAATAAAAAATCTTTCAGCAGAAAAGCAGAATATTAATGATTATCTGGATATCTTTCAGTTTTGGTTCAGAGATGTGCTGATGTTCAAAGCCACCAGGGAAATTGATAATCTGGTATTTAAACAGGAAATAAATTATATAAAGGAACAGGCAAAGGTGCGTTCTTATGAGAATCTGGAGAAAATTCTGGATTCTATCCAGAAGACAAAGGTTCGTCTGAAGGCAAATGTTAATTTTGAGCTTGCTCTTGAATTGCTGTTCCTGACAATCAGGGAGAAATAGAATGACAAAAGTAGTTGGTGTGAGATTTCGTAATGTTGGTAAAATTTATTATTTCAGTCCAAAGAATTATGAGATTAAAACAGGTGATCATGTAATTGTGGAAACCGCCCGTGGAATTGAATATGGAAAAGTTGTACTGGCACCACGAGAGGTAAGCGATGACAGTGTGGTACATCCGCTTAAGGAAGTACTTCGTGTGGCAACAAAAGATGATGATGAAAGAGAAGCTCAGAACAGAAGTAAGGAAAGAAATGCTTTTAAAATCTGTCAGAAGAAAATCAGAGAGCATGGGCTGGAAATGAAACTGATTGATGCTGAATATACTTTTGACAATAATAAGGTACTGTTTTATTTTACTGCAGATGGCCGTATCGATTTTCGACAGCTGGTTAAGGATTTGGCATCTATTTTTAAAACACGTATTGAGCTTCGCCAAATAGGTGTCCGTGACGAGACAAAAATTCTGGGTGGGATTGGCATTTGCGGCAGATGTCTGTGCTGTCATACCTATTTGTCAGAATTTGTTCCGGTATCTATAAAAATGGCGAAGGAACAGAATTTATCTCTGAATCAGACAAAGATTTCGGGAGTCTGCGGCAGACTGATGTGCTGTTTAAAAAATGAACAGGAAACATATGAGGAATTAAATAAAAGACTTCCGGGAATCGGAGATATGGTTACTACTCCGGATGGACTGCAGGGATCTGTACAAAGTGTAAATGTGCTTCGTCAGAGAGTGAAGGTTATTGTAGATATTAATGATGAAAAAGAAATCCAGGAGTTTCCTGTGGAGGAATTAAAATTTAAACCACGCAGGAAAAAAGTAAAGGTTTCTGATAAAGAATTAAAGGAACTTGGAGATCTGGAGGATAAAAAGGGAGATTCCAAATTAAATGGATGAGAAGCTGGTCAGGGAAAAAGAGCGGGTCGATGATCTGCAGAATGGTTATTATGTAATACAGGATCCGGATAAATTCTGCTTTGGTATGGATGCTGTTCTTCTTTCTGGCTTTGCAAAAGTAAAAAAGAGTGAAACTGCGTTGGACATGGGTACAGGAACCGGTATTATTCCGATTCTTCTGAAAGCAAAGACTCAGGGAAAGCATTTTACAGGTCTGGAGATTCAGAAGGAATGTGCAGAGATGGCCAGTCGCAGTGTAAAGTATAATCATTTGGAAGAAGATGTGGAGATTGTACAGGGAGATATCAAAGAGGCTGCTGATATTTTTGGAGCGGCTTCTTTTGATGTGGTAACAAGTAATCCTCCATATATGATAGGACAACATGGATTGAGAAATCCGGATATGCCCAAAGCTATTGCACGACATGAGGTGCTTTGTAATCTGGAGGATGTGGTAAGCCAGGCTTCCAGAGTACTGAAAGACAGAGGCAGATTTTATATGGTTCACAGACCGTTCAGACTGGCGGAAATTATGAATGTACTGACGAAATATCATCTGGAGCCCAAAAGAATGCAGCTGGTATATCCTTACATAGACAGAGAACCTAATATGGTTTTGATAGAGGCTCTCAAGGGTGGAAATTCCAGAATTACAGTGGAGCCGCCGTTGATTGTATATAAAGAGCCCGGAGTCTATACAGAAAATATTCTTAAAATTTACGATATGATATAATATCAGGTGGAACAAAGTTACAAAAAATTGACAGGAAACAAACTATGGTATTATAAAGTCAGGGAGGAATGGATATGAGCGGAAAATTGTATTTGTGTGCTACGCCCATAGGTAATCTGGAGGATATTACATTAAGAGTTCTCCGTACATTGAAAGAAGTGGATCTGATCGCTGCTGAAGATACCAGAAATAGTATTAAGCTGCTGAATCATTTTGATATCAAAACTCCTATGACCAGTTATCATGAATATAATAAGATTGATAAAGCTTATGTTCTTATCAATAAAATGAGAGAAGGACAGAATATTGCCTTGATTACAGATGCAGGTACTCCGGGGATTTCAGATCCTGGAGAGGAACTGGCTGCTATGTGCTGTGAAGCAGGAATTGAAGTTACTTCTCTTCCGGGACCGGCAGCATGTATCACAGCACTTACATTATCAGGCTTGTCTACCAGGCGTTTTGCATTTGAAGCTTTTCTGCCGGCAGATAAGAAAGAGAGAAAGATGATCCTGGAAGAACTGAAAAATGAAACCAGGACAATTATTATATATGAGGCACCCCACCGGCTGGTGAGAACATTGGAGGAACTGAGGGAAGCTCTGGGAAATCGCAGAATGACTTTGTGTAGAGAGTTGACAAAGAAGCATGAAACTGCATTTCATACCACAATAGAGGCTCTGATTACTTTTTATACTACAGAGAAACCGTTGGGAGAATGTGTACTTGTAGTAGAGGGAAAAAGTCATCAGGAGATGAAGGAGGAGCAGCAGGCATCCTGGGAAAAAATAACGATTGAAGATCATATGAAAATTTATGAAGAAAAAGGTTATTCCAGAAAAGAAGCAATGAAGCTTGTGGCCAATGACAGAGGAGTGACAAAGAGAGATATTTATCAGTATCTGATCAGTCATTGAAAATAACTGTGTAAGGAAAATAGATTGCTGTAACGCAGATAAAATCCGCGTTACAGCAGTTTTTTTATGGTAAAACGATAATTTTTGTGCTATAATAAATTTGTGTTATTATGTCCAAAGATCAGAATATATTTGCAAATTACAGATTTGATTTTCAAATATATTTTGATTTTATGATATTAGGGTCAAAAGATCGTTTGGCCTTACATTTTAATTAAATATAAACAGGAGGAATAACATGGGCGGAGAGAATACGGAATACGGCGCAGATCAGATCCAGATTCTGGAGGGTCTGGAAGCTGTACGTAAGAGGCCGGGTATGTATATCGGAAGTACATCCAGCCGAGGACTTCATCATCTGGTTTACGAGATCGTGGATAATGCGGTAGATGAAGCACTGGCTGGTTTTTGTACGGAAATTCAGGTAATCATTAATCAGGATAATTCAATCACAGTTATAGATAACGGACGTGGAATTCCGGTAGGTATTAATCATAAAGCGGGAATTCCTGCAGTAGAAGTTGTTTTTACTATTCTGCATGCCGGCGGTAAATTTGGCGGTGGAGGATATAAGGTATCAGGTGGTCTTCATGGTGTAGGTGCGTCAGTTGTAAACGCACTTTCCACCTGGCTGGAGGTAACAATCTGCCGTGAAGGTAAAGTATATCAGCAGAGATATGAACGCGGTAAAACCATGTATCCACTGAAGATGGTAGGTGAGTGTGATCCTGAACAGACAGGAACAAAAGTTGTATTTCTTCCGGACAGCGAAGTTTTTGAAGAAACAGTATATGATTATGATATTCTGAAACAGCGTCTCCGTGAAATGGCATTTCTGACTAAGGGATTAAAGATTATTCTCAAAGACAGCAGAGAGGGAATGGAAAGAGAAAAAATCTTCCATTATGAGGGTGGTATCCGGGAATTCGTAAGTTATCTAAACAGAAGCAAAGAAGCGCTTTATCCGGAAATTATTTATTGCGAAGGGCAGCAGAACGGAGTATCTGTGGAAGTTGCCATGCAGCATAATGATTCATATACAGAGAATTGCTATGGATTTGTAAATAATATCAATACCCCTGAGGGAGGAACCCATATTGTAGGTTTTCGTAATGCACTTACCAAGACCTTTAATGATTATGCCCATAAGAATAAGCTGCTCAAAGAAAGTGAACCAAATTTAAGTGGTGATGATATCAGGGAGGGACTGACTGCCATTGTCAGTGTTAAAATCGAAGAACCTCAGTTTGAGGGACAGACAAAACAGAAACTTGGAAACAGTGAAGCCAGAGGTGCTGTAGATAATGTGGTAAGCAAGCAACTGGAGATTTTTCTGGAGGAGAATCCATCTGTAGCAAAGGTAATCGTGGAAAAATCTGTTCTTGCCCAGAGAGCCCGTGAAGCGGCACGTAAGGCCAGAGATCTTACCAGAAGAAAATCTGCTCTTGACAATATGTCTCTGCCGGGTAAGCTTGCTGACTGTTCAGATAAGAATCCTGAAAATTGTGAAATCTATATTGTTGAGGGAGATTCCGCCGGTGGATCTGCCAAGACTGCCAGAAACCGTGTGACACAGGCAATACTTCCTTTGAGAGGTAAAATTTTAAATGTAGAGAAGGCCCGTCTGGACAAAATTTATTCCAATGCAGAGATCAAAGCAATGATCACAGCATTTGGAACAGGGATTCATGAAGATTTTGATATTACAAAATTAAGATATCATAAGATCATTATTATGACAGATGCCGATGTTGATGGCGCACATATTGCTACATTGCTGCTGACTTTCCTCTATCGCTTTATGCCGGAACTGATCAAACAGGGATATGTATATCTGGCTCAGCCACCTCTTTATAAAGTAGAGAAGAATAAAAAGGTATGGTACGCTTATGATGATAATGAACTGAATGGAATTCTTACAGAGATCGGTCGTGATAGTAATAACAAAATACAGCGTTACAAAGGTCTGGGTGAGATGGATGCTGAGCAGCTCTGGGAGACAACCATGGATCCGGAGAAGAGAATTCTGCTTCGTGTAACTATGGATGAGGCGGCAACTTCAGAAATAGATCTGACGTTTACCACACTGATGGGAGATAAGGTAGAGCCAAGACGTGAGTTTATTGAAGAGAACGCAAGATTTGTGAAGAATTTGGATATCTGATAATGGGAGAATAGAGAATGGAAGATAATATTTTTGACAAAGTCCACGAGGTGGATCTGGAAAAAACCATGAAAGACTCCTACATTGACTATGCTATGAGCGTTATTGCTTCCAGAGCATTGCCGGATGTAAGAGATGGTCTGAAACCAGTTCAGCGTCGTGTTCTGTATTCCATGATCGAGCTGAATAATGGTCCTGACAAGCCACATCGTAAATGTGCGCGTATTGTCGGTGATACAATGGGTAAATATCATCCTCACGGTGACAGCTCAATTTATGGAGCACTGGTAAATATGGCACAGGAATGGTCTACCAGATATCCATTGGTAGATGGCCATGGTAACTTTGGATCTGTAGATGGTGATGGGGCGGCTGCTATGCGATATACAGAGGCACGTCTCAGCAAAATTTCTATGGAAATGCTGGCAGATATCAACAAGGATACCGTTGATTTCCAGCCAAACTTTGATGAAACAGAGAGAGAACCGGTTGTGCTTCCATCCAGATATCCTAATCTGCTGGTAAATGGTACTTCCGGTATTGCGGTAGGTATGGCTACCAATATTCCGCCTCATAACCTGAGAGAAGTTATTAATGCTGTTGTCAGGATCATTGACAATACAATTGAAGAGCAGAGAGAAACTACGATAGAGGAAATTTTGGAAATTGTAAAAGGACCGGATTTTCCAACAGGAGCTACAATTCTGGGCAGAAGAGGCATCGAGGAAGCGTACCGCACAGGGCGGGGTAAGATCCGTGTGCGTGCGGTAACCGAGATTGAGACACTTCCAAACGGTAAATCAAGAATTATCGTTACAGAGCTTCCTTATCTGGTAAATAAGGCGCGTCTGATTTCCAAAATTGCGGAGCTGGTAAGAGATAAAAAAATTGATGGAATTACAGATCTGAATGACCATTCCAGCCGTGAAGGTATGAGAATCTGTATTGATCTGCGCAAAGATGCCAATGCAAATGTAGTATTGAATTTGCTCTATAAACATACACAGCTACAGGATACTTTCGGTGTTAATATGCTTTCTCTGATCCCTAATCATGGAAGTCTGGAGCCTAAAGTCCTGAATCTGAAAGAGATGCTGGAGTATTATCTGGCCCATCAGGAAGATGTTGTAATAAGAAGAACAAAATATGATTTAAACAAAGCCAGAGAACGTGCTCACATTTTAGAGGGTCTGTTAAAGGCTTTGGATAATATTGATGAGGTTATCCGGATTATCAGGGCATCTCAGAATGTACAGATTGCCAAACAGGAATTGATAGAGCGTTTTGAATTAACGGATGTACAGGCTCAGGCTATTGTAGACATGCGTCTTCGTGCTCTGACAGGTTTGGAAAGAGAGAAGCTGGAAGCAGAATATGCAGATCTTATGGAGAAAATACGTAAATACGAAGCCATTCTTGCAGACAGAAATCTCCTTCTCAGAGTAATCCGAGAAGAAATCCTGGCAATTGCCGAGAAATATGGAGATGACAGACAGACTTCCATTGGTTATGATGTGTATGATATTTCTACAGAGGATTTGATTCCAAGAGAAAATACAGTGATAACAATGACCAAACGTGGATATATCAAGAGAATGACAGTGGATAATTTCAGAAGCCAGAACAGAGGCGGCCGTGGAATTAAGGGTATGCAGACTCTGGAGGATGATTATATTGAAGAACTCCTGATGACTACCACTCATCATTATCTGATGTTCTTTACAAATACAGGGCGGGTATATCGTCTGAAGGCATATGAGATTCCAGAGGCAGGACGTACTGCCAGAGGAACAGCAATCATTAACCTTTTACAGCTTATGCCGGGCGAATCTGTTACAGCAGTAATCCCAATCCGAAAATTTGAAGAGACAGGTTATCTGATGATGGCGACAAGAAATGGATTGGTAAAGAAAACGCCGATTCGTGACTATGCAAATGTGCGTAAGACCGGATTAGCGGCAATTACGCTCAGAGATGATGACCAGCTGATAGAAGTAAAATTGACAGATGATAAAAAAGACATTATTCTGATTACAAAGAATGGCCAGTGTATTCGATTCAAAGAAACTGATGTAAGAAGTACAGGCCGTACCTCTATGGGTGTAAGAGGAATGAATCTGGAAGATGATGATGAAATTGTTGCCATGCAGCTGAATTCTCAGGGAGACTGTCTGCTGATCGTGTCTGCAAATGGTATGGGAAAGAGAACTTCAATGAGTGAATTTACCTGTCAGAACCGTGGCGGTAAAGGTGTGAAATGTTATAAGATCACAGAGAAAACCGGAAATGTCATTGGTGCCAGAGCGGTAAATGAAGACAATGAAGTAATGCTTATTACCACAGAAGGAATTATTATCCGTATTGCATGCTCAGACATCTCTGTCCTTGGAAGAATTACATCAGGTGTAAAACTGATCAATCTTACAGAAGGTGTAACTGTGGCAGGTGTTGCCAAAGTAAGGGATAAAGAAGAGAAGGATAATAAAGAATCTGCAGCAGATAACGAGGAAACACAGGAAAATAGAGGGGAAACTGAATAATCATGAAAAGATGGATGAAGTATTTCATTGTTGGGGTAACAGTTCTGCTTATTTTTTCCATGACAGGGTGCGGTGGTGTCAGTCATAAATCTCCGGAAAAGGTAACAGAAGAATTGATCAATGCTTATGCAAATGGCAAAGAGAAAAAGGTAAAAGACTGTTACAATGAAAAGAAGGATACCGAAGACAGCCTGCAATCTGAGATTACGGCAACCATAAAGTATTTCCAGGCGCATAATACAAAGAAGGTAAATATACAGGAATGCGATATCATTTCAGAAAATGATAAGTATACTTATGTATATATTACATATAATATGGTTCTGGAGGATGACCAGGAGTATCCGTGTATTGGCACTTATATGATTGGTAAAAAGGATAAAAGCTATTATATTCTTCCACCATCTCAGATTACAGATGATATGAGAACACAGGCTGCAACGGATTATGCAGATTTTATGACAAAAGATGTTTATAAAGATTATGCCAAGGCATATGAGAAGTTTATAAAGAAAAATCCTGGTTATGAAGATAAAATTTCAGGAAAAATAAGCTGATCGCAGTGAGGACCAAAAATGAAGAGAATAATATTAATGGTATTTAGAAATCTCATATGGGTTCCTTATGGATGGTTTAAACTGTGCTGGTGTGCAGCTCATGTAGACAGATACAGTGAAAAAGAAAGATATGAATTGCTTCAATATATAGATAACAGAGCAATACGTGGAGGAAACATTAAGATAGAAGCTTATGGGCTGGAAAATATCCCAAAGGAAAATGGATTTATGTTCTTTCCGAATCATCAGGGATTGTTTGACGTACTTGCAATCCTTCAGGTGTGTCCGGTTCCCTTTTCTGTAGTCGCCAAAAAAGAGCTTACAGATGTTCCTTTTCTTAAACAGGTTTTTGCGTGTATGAAAGCACTTATGATTGACAGGGAGGATATTAAGCAGTCTATGCAGGTTATCCTTCAGGTAATCAAAGAAGTGAAAGAGGGAAGAAATTATCTGATCTTTGCAGAAGGAACCAGAAATAAAGATGAAAACAGACCTCATGAGTTTAAAGGTGGAAGCTTTAAGGCTGCCACTAAGTCCAGATGTCCGATTGTTCCGGTAGCTCTCATAGATTCCTATAAAGCTTTTGACACCAGATCTATCGAAAAGATGGTTGTACAGGTGCATTTTCTGGAACCGATGTATTATGATGAATATAAAGACATGAAAACTACAGAACTGGCTTTGGAAGTTAAAACCCGTATTGAAGAAACTATTAAGAAATCTGGAAAGTGGGATTAACCCAAAGGTGAATAAGCAAAAAAAACAGTCGGGAAACCGGCTGTTTTTTGATGTGAAAAGAAAAGTATAATGAATAAAGAAAAGTCTTTGAAAAAATAAATAAAAAAAGATAAAAAAACTGTTGACAAAATACTTTTTTTTACTTATAATAACACATGCACTTGTGAAAAAGCGCATTCGAATTTAATATATGACTATTAGTTCGGAGTCTGGAGAAGTACTCAAGAGGCCGAAGAGGTGCCCCTGCTAAGGGTATAGGTCGCTAACGCGGCGCGAGGGTTCAAATCCCTCCTTCTCCGTTATTTTTACAAAAAAATGTAAAAATAAATAAAAAAGTTCTTGACAAACTCGAATACGTATGATAAAGTAAACGAGTTGCTGATGAACAGCAAACATGTTGAAAAAAATAATTTGAAAAAACTTAAAAAAGTTCTTGACAAGTTAAAAACAACATGATAAAATAAACAAGCTGTCGCAAGACAGACAACCTTGATAACTAAACAGTGAAACACATACGATTCTCGAAAATTCTTTACACATGAGCATCGAAAGATGCGAATGCGGTTC